>CALWEE010000007.1 GCA_944376975.1 uncultured Lachnospiraceae bacterium | reverse complement strand
GCGCTTTCCCGGTCTTTTGCGATTAGTGTTGCGGAAAACAGAGTCATAAACGACAGCCCGAATACGGTAATGCCCGGTTTGCATAGCGATTTGTTTTCATCGTATCCCAATCGGCAAGACGGATGATTTCCGCTGTGCCGTTCTCAAAATCAAATGAAATCTCGCCCCATTCGCCGTCGCAGTCTGCTTGGTATTCGTAGATTGCGGCGGCGATTTTCTTTTTGCGCTTGGTTTTGGATTTCTGTTTCAGCCGGACAGCATGGAGCGCACCTTCGGCAACCAGCAGTTCTGTCAGCTTGTCCACCGCTTTCCGGTAGGCTCGCTCTGCACCGCTGGCTGTGCTGCCCTCAAACATCACAGCCAGTTCTTCAAAGGTGGGGCGGCCTTTCCATGAGCCGACACGCCCGCAGGTCATGCAAATCGCCAACCGTTTTTCAAGTAAGGTCTGCTCCCGGTAATTCAGCTTCTCAAATGCTCGCTGCACCTTTTCTGCCTGTATGCCGTTCCAGAGGATGTCGGTATAGTTCCAAGTATCATCAAGGGCAACATCCTCGCCAGTTTCCTCGCCGTCCTCGTCTGTCACATAGAAAGGCTGTTGATTGCGGATGCCACGGACAACTTTCAAATATTCTTCCGCAAGGGCAAGGTCACAGTTATACTTTTTGGAAAACTCGCTGACCGCATCCTTGGTGTTATGGTACAGCCATGCCATTGACCGCACCATTTTGTAATTAGTCAGAGAGGATACCGACCATTTTTCTTCGCCCATACGGAAACGGAGCATGTGGAGTGCGTGTGCGCTTTTGTCCCACAAATCCCCAGATAGCGATATCAACGTAAAGGTAGAATTTGGAGAAGGCGATGATAAGATATCGTTGGATGCGATTGCGGAACGGGCAAAGAAATACCAGCCAAAACCGAAGATCACATACACAATGGTACAGGAATATGTAGAGAAGATAGTCCAATTACATCAGGAAGCCTATGACGTTGGTCGAAGATGTGTGCGGCAGAACTGTGTCGGAAGATGAATTGTCACATTTGTTGGATTATTTACTGGACTTTGCGTGTGATGAAAAAATGTTGGGATCATACAAAAGGGTATGTAGAAAGTATTTGGATATATATCCCGGTTGTAAGATATTTTTCTTTCGATATTCCAATTAGATAATACAGCTAATAATAAAAGGTTAGGCAGTTTGCAGTAATAGGAGGGGTGAGAGGTGGAGAATAAAAAAGATATTTCTAAAAGTGTTGACAGCGAAATCATTATATATCAAACGGATGATGGCCATACGAAAATTGACGTTAAATTTCAAGATGAAACAGTATGGTTGTCGCAACAGCAAATGTCAGATTTATTTCAAACATCAAGAACGAATATTGTAGAACACATAAAACATATTTACGCAGAAGATGAACTTAACGAAGCTTCAACCTGTCGGAAATTCCGACAGATTCGTACAGAAGGAAATCGTAAGGTGTCCAGAGAATTGCCCTACTATAATCTTGATATGATCATTTCTCTTGGGTATAGAGTAAAATCAAAAATTGCTACAAATTTCCGTCGATGGGCTACTGAGCGCTTAAAAGAATACATGATAAAAGGCTTTACAATGGACGATGAGCGCCTGAAAAATCTGGGCGGCGGTAACTACTGGAAAGAACTGTTAGACCGCATACGGGATATACGTTCGTCTGAAAAGGTTATGTACCGACAGGTTCTTGGCGAACAACGGGGGATGATTTTCAAACGGATGTGATGGCAGGACTTCTGCTATCTGAAATTTTTCTCCAATATCAGAAAGAGGGAAAGATTCCTGAGTCAATTAGTTATAACGTATAGGTGGATCGTGTGAAGTTTGCATTAGAGGAGATGGCAATGTCGGAAAGTCAAAATATAGAATATAAGGAATCCTGACGGGACGAATTGCTAATGTATTTTACAGAGACGGATATATAGAAACCTAGCGCGCTCATAGAAGAACCTAAGGAGACGCTTTTGGCAGAAGAAAAGCACCTATCTTTCGATAGATGCCCTTCAAAAAAGTTGATCATTGTTTTTGCTGGCGATCAGCCGTCCAGCAGCCAGTCCACAAGGTTCAGGGACTTGATACCGTCATAGGAGGCGTCCAGCCCTGGTTCAAGGGACAGCACGATCTTTTCGTAATTGTCCCGGATCTTTTGCAGCGGGGCAAGCTCCCGTTTGCGGACATCTTCGCTCTGCATGGATTGCGTCACCTGGATATAGAGCTTGTCATCGACGGTGGTGGCGATGAAGTCCACCTCCTGATCGTCGATCTTTCCGATGGCCACGTCATAGCCCCGGCGGAGCAGTTCAAAGTAGACCACATTCTCAATGGCGTGTCCGCTGTCCCGGTTGCGGAAGCCCAGCAAGAAGTTTCTAAGTCCAATGTCCACGATATAGTACTTCCCCAAGGTGCGCAGATACTCCTTGCCCTTGATATCAAATCGCTTGATCTCATAAAAGAAGTAGCTTTCCAGCAACGCGCCGATATAGGCCTGCACCGTGTGAGCGCTGGGCGTTCCTTTGCGCTTGCCGTCTTTCAACAGCCCCTCGTTCATCAACGTGTTGCCAATGGAAGAGACGGAGACGCTGCTGCCGATGTTGTCCGCAAGGAACAGGACGATTTTGCGCAGAAGCGCGGAGTCGGTGATCTTGCGCTGACCGCGCCGTTTTTCCCGCTCCAGGATATCTCGCACCACCACAGTAGAGTAAATGCCTTCCAGAAGGGACAATGCTTTTTCCTGATCCAGTCCGATGTCCGCGATCCCAGGCATCCCGCCAAAACGCATATAGGCGTCAAACACCTCCCGCAGGTCATAGCGTTCGCCGTTTTTATCAAACACTTGCCGGCGAGTTTTGCCCAGGACATTGTTGGTTTCCCGCGCTTCAAAGTTGTGGAAATCCAGGAACTCCCGGAAAGAGAGCGGCAACATTTTGATCTCCACGCATCGTCCGGAGAGATAGGTGGAATACTCGGAGGACAGCAGGTAGGCGTTGGAGCCGGTAATGTAGATGTCGCAGTCCAGATCAACCCGGAAGGAATTGACCGCGTCTTCCCAGGCGTTGATCCGCTGTAACTCATCAAAAAAGAGGTACATCCGCTTGCCGGGAACGACTCTCTCCTTTACATAGTGGTATACTTCATCTGAGGTCATGTTCCGAAAATCGTGGGATTCAAAGTTCATCTCCACGATCTGGTTTTGCTGGATGCCGGTTTCCCGTAGGTGCCGGATCATCAGCTTCAGCAGGCTGGATTTGCCGCAGCGGCGGATGCCGGTGATAACCTTTACCGGTTCTGTGTCCTGGAAACCGATCAGCTTTTTCAAATATCGATCCCGGTTCTTGAGTTCGTGTGATCCTATCATAGCGCGTTCCTCCTGTCACTTTTACCATAGCATAAATCTTCGAAAAAATCAAGTTTATGCTATCAAAAGCATAAACTTACCATTTTCGGCAAAAAATGCACTGACAGATAAACAGCAGACCATGGATGTCATAAATCGAAGGTTTGGATCATTTTGCCATGACGCCGACAAAGTGGATCACGCAGATGAATAGTATCGGTATTGCCTTGACTCGGTAGCATAAAATAAATATAATATAGTTAGAATAATACTATCAAATGCGAGCGGGAGGTGTGGCTATGAATATTCGTCCATCCGCGGCGATCCGTCAGAATTACAATGAGATTGCCGAATTGTGCAGAAAGACAGCAGAGCCGGTTTTCCTTACCAAGAATGGCGAGGGAGATTTAGTCGTTATGGATATTGAAACCTATAACCGTAGGGAGAAGATGCTGAAACTCCGTGAGGAACTGCTTGCGGTTGAGGAGGACAGGATGCACGGAAGCAAAGGTTATTCTGTCGATGAAGTCGCAGCCATGATGCGCAGCGCAATCAAGGAGGCGACGGGTCGTGGAAAATCAGAGTAAATACCATGTCATCGTATCAGAGCAGGCGACGCAGATGCTTGTTTCCCACGCCGCTTTTTTGACGCAGGTCAGCCCAGAAGCAGCGGAAAGGCTGACCGTGGAATTTGAAAAGACGGCAAATTCACTGGAAATCATGCCCCAGAGATGTCCGTGGCTTTCCGGGGAATACATTCCTAAAAATGCCTACCGATTTATCTTGTTTGAAAAACGCTATATGATTATCTTTCAAATTGTAGATGATACCGTCTATGCGGATTATGTGGTGGATTGCAGGCAGGATTACGGATGGCTCATCCACTGACAACAGAATATCAGAAGAAAAATCGTCACATGACTGCAGGTGGCGGTTTTTTTATACCCAAAAGGAGGTGCTTTTCATTTGGAAGTCAAGATCAATAAAGAAACGGATGGAATTGTTGCGTCAGTTAGCAGTAAAGAGTTGTTGTTCTGGTCATTCCTGCAGCAGAAGAGATCCCGACAGCTTTTAAGGAAAAGCGATACATCCGCATTGGTTCGTCCAAAGCCAATTTGAAGGATTATCCCAAAAGAGAGATCAAATGACTTGAGGGGACGCCCTCTTCTTTCTGCAAAAAATAGAGAACGTTTTCATATAAATGAAGGGCTTTGTTTCCAGCAATAACCTTGATTTCAATGTGTTTAACGTGAAATTCATTGAATGTCTTCATGGCCCAATCCATTAAGCGTTCGCCGTACCCTTTGCCGCGATATTCATCAAGCACTATAAGATGATCAAGTTTTCCATTGCTTTCCGATAGATCTATTTTACAAAATCCAATGACTTGTCCATCCGCTTCGATCACAGCTATTTTGGAAGTCTGCTTCGTCAATGCCTGTACAAATGACCGCAAAGTTGTTTCATACGGACGAGATGGATAAGCGCCTTTGAAATTAACAGATACTTTATTGTGATAATCTGATAATCTGTGTAAACATTCTTCTAATTTCCAAACTTCTTCTGGTGTGATCATTCTATCCAGGAAAGCATTGATTAGGAACGATATATTGACTATAATAATGACAGTCCATAATAACGAAAAGAGTCATCAACCATAAACTGATCGGGACAGGAGGGATGGGGATGTCGCAGACGACACCTTTATACAGAGCGGCCACAGGCAAAACAGAAAAACCGATCGTCGACGCTTTGGTGGGCAAATACGGGCTTTCCAACGTGACATGGCCCATCATCCTGGCAAAAAACGGGCAGATCGAAGCCTACCTGTATGAGCGCAACCGGAACAACGGGTTGAACAGCCTTATGGACAGCCGGCCGGGAAGCCGGACTCATCTGCCGTCGTTTTATCTGGAATATTCGCCGCAGGGCAATCGGTGCGAACCTGACGACGGGTCCCTGAAGGATTTCCTGGACAGAAAATATACATGCAGTTATGACTACATATGTGAAGGCGGGCACCCGTATTCAACGGTGGACCTGGATTATGTATGGTACGATGGCTTCCGTTTCAGAGGTTTTGAACTGACCACGTTTTATATGCCGTTTACCGATCATGACCGGGCGTTGGAACTGATATCCAAGATGAACCGAAGACCGTCCTGGCAGGGGCCGGACGGGGCGCGCGCCTTTCATCGGATCGTGGACGGGGCGGCCGACCTGGGCGTGGATCACTATATGGTGTGCGTCAATACGACCGACCGCGTGGGAAGCGAGTTAAAGACCGACGGGAATGTGTGCCTTTTCAGGCTGACCCATGAGCAGGTGGACCGGATCGAAAAGGGGAAGAAACCGGTCGATAGCCGCATTGTGACTTTTGGTCAGTTTTTGGGATGGCTGTGACAGGAGAAAGGGACATGCGATGATTTCAAGGATGCTGACAAAAGAAGATATGGACGCCGCGCGTGAATGGGACGGTTTTCCGAAGGGGGATGACGAACGGATCATCGCCCTTTCCCGCACGCCGGAATATACGGCCTGCCCCAATCCCTTCGCGAAGGCTTTTGTGGAAACATATGGTACGCCATATGATGAACGGACGGATCATTACCATAGGGAACCTTTTGCCGCGGATGTGAGCGAAGGGAAAAACGACGCCATATACAACGTGCACGCGTATCACACAAAAGTGCCTTACAAAGCGATCATGCGCTACATCCTCCATTACACGGAACCGGGCGATATCGTGCTCGACGCGTTCTGCGGCACCGGCATGACCGGCGTCGCCGCCAATATGTGCGGCCATCCGGAGGCGGATCTTAAGGCGGCCATCGAAAAGGAAATGCCCCGCGTCAAATGGGGCAGCCGTTATCCCATCCTCAACGATCTGTCGCCCATTGCCGCGCTCATTGCCGCGGATTACAATCGGGAGGTGGATGTGGAGGCGTTTGCGAAAGAAGCCGAAGCGATACTGGAAGCCGTGAAGAAAGACTGGGGCTGGATGTACCGGACCGGCGCGGGACATATTGTCAATACTGTCTGGTCGGATGTCCTTATCTGCCCCAACTGCGGCGGGGAGATCGTTTTTTATGACGCGGCCGCCGACAAGACGACGGGGAAGATACGAAAAACATTTGACTGCCCCCATTGCGGCGCGGCCCTGGGGAAAAGAGATTGCCGGCCGTCGCTTGAAACCTATGACGATCCGGCCCTGAAGGACCCGGCAAAGATCATCCGGCAGAAACCGGTGCGCCTCATCTGCCGGGACGGCGGGAAAAAATATGAAAAAGCGCCGGACGCCCATGATCTGGCAATATTGGAAAAGATACAGAACATCCGGATCGAAGACGGGTATCCGACGGACCGGATGCGGATCGGCACGGAAAGCCGGCGCAACGACAAGATCGGCCTGACCCATGTCCATCACTATTTTTATAAACGGACGCTGATCGTGCTGGCCCGGATGTGGGCACTGATCCAAAAGTCCCGGTACGCGGATATACTGACCATATGGTTTACCAGTCAGCTGATCAACTTAAGCAAGATGAACCGGTACCGTCCCCAGGTAACGTTTCCGTATAATCCGCTGAGCGGCACGCTGTACGTGTCCTCGCTGGTCTGTGAGGCCGATCCGTTCAAAGCCTATGAAGGAAAGATAAAAAAGTTTGCCCGGGCGCTGAAAAACAACCGGGGTAATAAGGCGTGCGTCTCCACAGGATCCGCCACGGACCTGCCGTTGCCGGACGCCTGCTGCGACTATATTTTCACCGATCCGCCTTTTGGAGCCAACCTGAACTATTCGGAACTGAGTTTTATATGGGAAGCGTGGCTGGGCGTTTTCACCAATGACCGGAGCGAGGCGATCATCAACAAGGCGCAGGAGAAAGACCTGACAGCCTATCAGACGCTGATGGCCCGTTGCTTCGCCCAGTACTATCGGGTACTGAAGCCCGGCCGCTGGATGACCGTGGAGTTCCACAATTCCAGCAACGCCGTCTGGAACGCCATACAGGAAGCGCTGCGGGAAGCGGGTTTTATAGTGGCGGACGTGCGGACGCTGGATAAACAGGAGCGCAGCTTTAAACAGGTCACCGCGGCGTCGGCGGTCCAGCAGGACCTGATCTTGTCGGCGTATAAACCGAAAGACGGGACCCGAAAAAACCGCCCGAAAAAAGCGGGAAGCGCGGAGACTGCCTGGAATTTTACGCGCAAACGCCTGGAAACTCTCCCGGTGACCGGTGACGGGGATGCCCTGGCGGAAAGACAGGCGTACCTGCTGTTTGGCCGGATGGTGGCCGATCACATCATGCGGGGCATGGACGTTGCGTTGGACTCGGCGGCGGTTTACAAGGTGCTTGATGAGCGTTTTGAGAAACGGGACGGGATGTACTTCCTTCCCGGACAGATCCCGGTTTACGATGGTTCCCGGAAAAAATAATGAATAAAAGGATCCGGCACGGACAGACAAGGCTTGTCATCCGCGCGGATCCTTATTTTACGCGCTTTAACATATGCGGGGAAGCTGGGCGCCGCTCAGTTTGGCAAGGACGCGCCGGCCGCCGACGGCCGTTTTTAAAAGGACTTTGCCGGGCATGTCGTCGGTCACCTGTCCAACGCGGGCGGCATTTTCACCGCCGGGCACGCGGCGCATGGCCTCAAGGATGGTGTCGGCGCTTTCCGGAGCGCAGACGATAAGCATGCGTCCTTCGCAGGCGCAGTAGAGCGGATCCAGGCCCAGCATGTCGCAGGCGGCTTCCACAGGGGGATCGACGGGGATCCGACGGTCTTCAAGTTCAATGGAAAACGGCGTGCCCTCCGTGAATTCGTTCAGCGTGGTGGCCACGCCGCCCCGGGTGGGATCCCGAAGGACGCGGATCGAGGCGGGCGCCGCGTCAAGGACCGCGGCGGAAAGTTGGTGGAGCGGCCGGCAGTCCGATATCAGCGGGCTGTTTTCAGAAAGCAGGCCGGCCCGCGCCATCATGACAGCCGCCCCGTGGCAGCCGACGCTCCCGGAGACAAGGACCGCGTCGCCGGCGCGCATCCCCGCCTTTCCCGGAAGATCGGCCCGGAGAAAGCCGATGCCGGCGGTGTTGATGTAGATGCCGTCGCCTTTGCCGGCTTCCACGACTTTCGTGTCGCCGGTGACGATGGACACGCCGGCTTCCCGGGCCTGGTCGGCGATGGAAGCGACGATGGTCTTTAAGTCATCCATGGGGAACCCTTCTTCCAGTATGAAGGAAAGGCTCAGATATTTGGGCGTTCCGCCGGCCATGCACAGGTCGTTGACTGTGCCGCAGACGGAAAGTTTTCCAATGTCCCCGCCCGGGAAACGCCAGGGCGACACGACGAAGCTGTCGGTGGAAAAGACCAGACGGTCATGGCCGTTTAAAACGGCGCCGTCCTCGAGCTTTGAAAGGGCGGGATCGTCAAAAGCCGGAAGCAGGAGCGTATCGATGAGCCGGGCGGTCTTAAGGCCGCCGCTTCCGTGATCCAGCGTGATATGTGTATCCATGTTGATCCTCCGTTTTTTTATTTTCCGTATTGAAAGGCGGCGGCGCAGGCGCCTTCGCCGGATACCATGCAAGGTCCCACAGGATCCTGTGGGGAACAGGCTGTCCCGAAAAGCGGACAGTCCCCGGGCGATAAGCTGCCCCGGATCACCTGGCCGCAGCGGCAGCCGGGGATTTCCCGGTTTTCTTCCGGTTTCAGGCCGAACTTTTTAAAAGCGTCCCATCGGGCATATTTTTCCCGGAGGGCATAGCCGCTGTGCTTGATAAGACCAAGTCCCCGCCAGTCGCTTTCACAGTCGGTAAAGACCTGATCCATCAGCCTGAGGGCGGTAAGATTGCCTTCCGGCCGCACAAGGCGGGTATATTCGTTGGAAAGTCCCGGCGTTTTGGAAGCGACCATCCGGGTGAGTTCCAGTATGGCGTAAAGCAGATCGGCGGCTTCAAAACCGGCCACTACTCCCGGCAGGTGAAATTCTTCCGGGAGAAAGGCAAAAGCGCGGCTTCCGGTGACGGCGGCCACATGGCCGGGGCACAAAAAGCCGTCCACGGTAAAATCCGGCGCGCCGATCAGCGCCCGAAGCACCGGCTCTGTCTTTTTAAGAAGACTGAGGACGGAAAAATTGTCAAGATCCCGGGAAGCGGCTTCCAGTACGCAGGCGGCTGTCCCGGGAGCGGTCGTCTCAAATCCCACGCCGAGGAAAACGACCTCCTGGTCGGGATGGGCTTCGGCCAGGTCCAGGGCGTCGATGGGCGAGTAGACCATATCCACGAGGGCGCCCCGGGCCTTTCGGGCCAGAAGGGTATCGCCCCGGATGGAACCGGGGACCCGCAGCAGATCGCCGTAACTGGCGACGCGCACGCCGGGCCGTTGGGACAGGCTCAGTATCATGTCCATATAGCCGGCGGGAGTGACGCATACCGGACAGCCCGGACCGGACAAAAGGGTGACCCGGTCGGGAAGGATGGATTTTATGCCGTTTCGGGCAATGGCCATCGTATGGGTGCCGCACACTTCCATAAATGTGACGGGGCCGGTCATTTCCGTATAAGCCTCTATTTTCCTGAGAAGCTCCGGAACATGGTCCGGGGCTTTGAACGCGCGGTCATAAAGCATGGCGGATATCCTCCAGCAATTTCAGATTTTCAAGCGCTTCTTCTTCGGTCATTTTCTGGATGGCGAACCCGGCGTGGACCATCACGTGATCGCCGGGCCGGGGATCGTCAAGAAGATCGATCCGTATGTTCTGGGTCAGACCGCCGGCTTCACACTCGGCGAAGCGGCCGTTGATGTTTCGGATCTTCATGGGGATAGCCAGGCACATGATCGTATTTCCTCCTTTTTTTCTGAGCGATGGCAAGCTGCCCGAGACAGATCCCTTCATCGTTGGGAGAGACCTGCCGGTGGGTATATACCGCGAAACCGTTGTCCGAGAGCAGGCGCGCGATCCCGGAAAGAAGAAACCGGTTCTGGAACACGCCGCCGGAAAGGACGACAGGCAGTTTTTCAGGGTTGAGCGCCAGGCATTGGTCCAGCGCCATATAACATAACGTGGTCATGAAACGCAAGGCGACGCGGCCGGGGGCGGCGTTCGCGGCGCGGTCGGCAAGGACGGCCCGGATGAGCGGGCGCGTATCCCATATCCTTACGTTGTTTTCTTCGTAAAACCACAGAGGCAGGCACAGATCTTTGGAGGGCGCGCCTTCCGTTTCCGGGCTGTCCTCCGGGACAAGAGCCTCCAGCATGGCGGCGGCTTCCCCTTCGTAAGACGTATCCGCCTTGTTTAGTATGAGGGCGCACACGCCGTCAAAGAGCCGGCCGATACTGCTGGCTTTCGGCGGCAGGCCGGACGCGATCAGGCGGGCCAGCGGCCGGCGCGTATCCGGCGCGAGGGGGAGGTCCTGTTCCAACGATCCGCCGGCGTCCAGGACAAGAGCCAGGGCAACGCGTCCGATCTGCCTGACGGCGGCGTCGCCGCCGGCCAGCGCGATGGGACGGATGGATCCCGCTCGGGAAAAGCCGGACAGGTCGCCTTTGAAAAACTCACCGCCCCAGATGGAGCCGTCTGTCCCCAGGCCGGTCCCGTCCCATATGATGCCGAAGCAGAGCCGGTCCAGACCGTTGTCCGCCATGCAGGCGGCCATATGGGCCCAGTGATGCTGGACGGCGAGAAGGGGCACGCCCTGGTCGGCGGCAAGCCGGTCGGCTTCCTGCGAGGACAGATAGTCCGGATGCAGGTCGCGTATATACATGGCCGGTTGGATATGGAAAAGCTTTCGGTACGTTTGCCCCGTTTCGGTATAATGTTGGAAGGTTTCCGCGTTTTTCAGGTCGCCGATATGGGGGCTTACAAAGATCTTGTCATCCTTTCCCATGGCGAACGACGCTTTTTGCTCCGCGCCCATGGCGATCAGGCCGTCCACATCTTGTCCATAGTATATGGGACGGGGGATGTAGCCGCGGCTTTTGCGGAAAAAGTAAGGCTGGCCCTGCCATTCCATGAGCAGGGAATCGTCGCACCGGTTCCGGATGCGCCGGTCGTGGAGGAGGAATCCGTCCGCGATGCAAGACAGCCGCGTCAGCGCTTCTTCGTTGGTGGTGATGACCGGACAGCCGGAGACATTTCCGCTTGTCATGACCAGAATATCCGGCCCGCCGTAGCAGCCGTCCAAAAGCAGCATATGGAGCGGTGTATAAGGGAGCATGACGCCCAGGCGGGAACTGAAGCTGAGACCGGTAAAGGCGCCGGATCGTTTCTTGCGCAGCAGCACGATGGGCCTTTCCGGGCTTTCAAGAAGCTTCGCTTCCTCCGGTGTCACGCGGCAGATCTTCTCAACGGTTTTTAAGGAGCGGCACATGAGCGCCAGAGGCCGGGTCGGCCGGTTTTTTTGTTCCCGGAGCCGGAGGACGGCGCGAGGGTCCATGGCGTCGCAGGCCAGATGGACGCCGCCGACGCCTTTAACAGCAAGGATGCCGCCGGAGCGGAGCAGCTTCTGGCTTTCATAAAACGGATCGGCGTCCACGGTCTGGCCGTTTTTGTCCGCGAAAAAAGCTTTCGGCCCGCAGACGGGGCAGCAATCCGGCTGGGCGTGATACCGGCGGTCCCGGATATCCCCATATTCCCGGGCGCAGTCATCGCACATGGGAAAATCGTCCATGACCGTGCGTTTCCGGTCATAGGGAAGGGACGTGATGATCGTGTAGCGGGGGCCGCAGTGGGTACAGTTGATAAACGGATAGCGATAACGCCGGTCCGACGGGTCGTAAAGCTCCGCCGCGCATTCCGGACATATGGAAATATCCGGCGATACAAGGGTGGAACCCGGTCCGGCAAAGCTTTCTTCTATGGTAAAACGGTCGAAGCCAAACGTCGCGTCCATGGGCGACAGTTTCAGCTCCTCGACGCGGGCCAGCGGCGGAGCGTCCTTACGTATCCGCTCCTCAAAGCGCGCGAGCGCTTCTTCGCTGCCTTTCAGCAGGCCTTCCACACCGTCCGACGTGTTGCGGACCCAGCCTGTGATATGGCAGCTTTCGGCCAGCCGGTGGAGAAACGGACGGAACCCTACGCCCTGGACGATCCCGCGTATTTCAATATGCGTACATATGGATGGTTTCATTTTATGGCTTCCCGGATACGGCCGGCGATAAAAGCGGCCAGTTCTTCCATGCCTTCGCCGGTCCGGCTGCTGACCCGGAACAAAGGCGCGCCGGGGTTGACGGTTTCGTAGTTGGAGAGCACCCGCTCCTCGTCAAAATCAAAATAGGGGAGCATATCGTATTTGTTCAGGACGAGGCAGTCGGTGTCGGTGAACATGAGCGGATATTTTTCCACCTTGTCGTCGCCTTCCGGTATGCTCAAAAGGGTCACCCGCAAAGACTCCCCGATGCGGAATTCGGCCGGGCATACCAGGTTCCCGATGTTTTCCACGAAGATCACGTCCAGATCGTCGAGGGGAAGATGGGGAAGGACGCGCTGTATGCTCATGGCTTCGATGTGGCAGGCGCCGTCGGTGTTCAGCTGGACGGTGGGGATATGGAGGGCGGCGATGCGGTCCGCGTCCACCTGTCCGGCGATATCGCCTTCAATGACGCCGATGCCGAAACGGTCTTTCAGCGCCCCGATGAGGGCGGTGATCAGACTTGTCTTGCCCGCTCCGGGGCTGCCCATGACGTTGATCATACATATATGCCGGTCGGCCAGCGTCTGCCGTACGTCTTCGCTCACGTCTTCATTCCAGTCCATGATCTGATGCAGTACTTTGATCTCCATGCGTGTCTACCTCCAGACTTTTTATGTAAAATTCTTTCCCGGACAATATCTGGAGCCTCAGGCTGCCGCAGTGGGGGCAGGCCAGGTGGTGGGGCGTGATCGCGCCGTCCCGGCCGCAGTCCCGGCACCGTACTTTTACGGGCAGGTATTCCGCTTCAACGCGCGCGCCTTCGGCGATGGTATGTTCGGCCAGCATGTCCAGATAAATCTGGATACATTCGGGAACGATGCCTCTGAGAGCGCCGACGCACAGATGGATGGAGCGGATACGGGTGGCGTGTTCCCGCTCGGCCACCTTCAGGCAGTGCTCCAGTATATGTTCGGTGATGCTTAATTCATGCAAAAAAACAGGCCTCCTTCAGACAGAAAAATTCCTATTCTCTATTTTACCATATATATGTCAATACAGCATATATGTCAAGGGCAAAATCGTCGGAATATCCGTGAGGATCCGGCGGGAAAATCGGTTTTTCTATTGATAAAAAAGCCAATTTGGATTATAACAATTAAGAGAGAACTTTTTTGTCAAAAAACATATTTGGCAGAGGGAGGGTATTATGACAATATTGCTGTTTTTGATCGGTATACCGGCAGCTTTCGCGGCGCTTTTTCCTTTCATGCGGCAGCAGAAAGCAAGAGGCGTCATGGCCTACACCGGCGCCGGCCTCGTTATGCTGACGGCGCTGGCGTTCCTCGCGAAATGGCTGTCCAACGGCGCGCGGACCGTCGTCCTTTATCCGTCGACGGAACTGGTGGATCATCTCATGATCGGAGGCGATATCATCCTCCTGTGCCTCATCATCTTTTTGAGCGTCCGGTACAAAAGGGTGCTGCCGATCATTTTTTCGGTCCTTCAGACGGCGTTGGTGCTGTTCACGGAATACACGTTCAGCGCGCGGCTGACAGGACAGGCCCACATCAAGATCGACTGGCTGAGTATCCTGATGTGCCTGATCATCGCTTTTATAGGCGGTTTTATCTGTATTTACACTGTAGGATATATGAAAGGCTATCACAGGCATCATAAAGATGTGAAAGACCGGCAGCCTTTCTTTTTCTCCATGCTTTTTTTATTCCTGGCGGCCATGTTCGGACTGGTCCTTTCCCAGCATCTGATCTGGATGTACTTTTTCTGGGAGATCACCAGCGTGGTTTCTTTCCTCATGATCGGTTATACCCGGACGGAGGAAGCGATAGACAACAGCTTCCGGGCTTTGTGGATGAACCTTTTGGGCGGTCTCGGCTTCGCCGTGGCCATCTACTGGATGGCGGCCACCTACCGTACGCTCCAGCTGGGCGACGTGGTGGCGATCGGCGCCCAGCTTCCCATATTCTGCCTGGCGTTTGCCGGCCTGACCAAATCGGCCCAGCTTCCGTTTTCGTCCTGGCTTCTGGGAGCCATGGTGGCGCCCACGCCTTCAAGCGCCCTGCTCCACAGCGCGACCATGGTCAAGGCGGGCGTCTATCTTCTGATCCGTCTGGCGCCGGCTTTTGAAGGCAATGTCACCGGACTGGTCATCTCCAGCATCGGCGGCCTGACGTTCATCGCCGCCAGCATGATGGCCATTGCCCAGAATGACGGCAAGAAGGTCCTGGCTTTTTCCACCATATCCAATCTGGGACTGATCGTGGGCTGCGCCGGCATCGGCGTGGAGGAGACCGTATGGGCGGCGGTATTTTTGATGATCTTCCATTCCGTGAGCAAATCCATGCTGTTCCAGTCGGTCGGAGCGACGGAGAATACGCTGGGTTCGCGGGATATCGAAGATATGCACGGGCTGATCATCACGGTGCCCGAACTGGCTTATATCATGGGCATCGGCATCGCGGGCATGTATCTGGCCCCGTTCGGTATGCTGATCTCCAAGTGGGTGGCCCTGAAAGCCTTTGTGGATTCGGGGAACTTTATCCTTGTCCTGTTCATCGCCTACGGCAGCGCCACCACCATGTTTTACTGGACCAAGTGGCTGGCCAAACTGGTCTCCTGGCATACGCCGAGGGATAGGGTGAAAGACGTGACGGCGAAAGACGAGTACGCTTCCATGTTCTTCCACGCGATGCTCATGCTGGTCCTGTGCCTGCTCCTGCCGTTCATCGCCCTTGAGGTGGTGGATCCCATCGTCCAGGGCCTGTTCGGCAATTACACGGAAGTGCTTTCCATGGATGTGCTGACGACCATGGCGATCATGCTCGTATCCGTGTTCCTGGTGCCCATCATCATGTTTTTCGCCAGCAAAGCGGCCCGGCGGGAAGTGGTGCCCATCTATATGAACGGCATCAACGCGGGGGACAACCGATTCTTTATAAACAGCTTCGGCGAAAAAGAACATCTGTATCTGAGCAACTGGTATCTGCGTTTTGATTTCGGCAGGCGGCATCTGATGATCCCGTCGGTGGTCCTGGCGACAGCGGTCCTTGTCCTTGGCTTTTGCCTTGTATTGGGAGGTGGAGTATGATGAGAGCAGGTTTGGTCATCGCGTATATCCTTCTGGCGCCTGTGCTGGGCGCGTTCCTGGACGGGCTGGACCGGGTCGTGAGCGCAAGGATGCAGCGGCGGAAAGGGCCGAGCGTCCTCCAGCCGTTTTACGATCTGGGCAAACTGTTTTCCAAACAGCTCCTCGCGGTAAACAACGTCCAGCTTCTTTTGAACCTGAGTTATCTGGTGATCCTGATGATCGCCGGCTCCCTGCTTTTCGCGGGAGCGGATCTTCTGATGATCCTTTTCATATTGAGTACGGCGGATATGTTCCTGATCATGTCCGCGTCCAGCGATTCTTCCCCCTACGCCAACATGGGCGCCGGCCGGGAGATGATACAGGTCATGGCCTATGAGCCGCTGACGCTGCTCCTGGCGGTGGGCTTTTATCTGGCCACTGGTTCCTTTGATGTGTCGGTCATCATGCAGCAGCCAAAAAGCGCGGTCTTTCTCATGCCGGGGCTTTTGTTCGGCTTCATGTTCGTGGCGGCCATCAAGTTCCGGAAATCGCCGTTCGACCTGTCCACGAGCCATCATGCCCATCAGGAGATGGTCATGGGCATCACCACCGAGATGTCCGGGGCGAACCTGGCCATCATCAACCTGGGCGAATATTATGAAATGGTCCTGATGCTTGGATTGTTTTTCCTGTTTTTCGCCAATAAAAACTGGCAGAGCTGGATCGTGGCCGCCGTTTTGTGCCTGGTCATCTTCCTGCTGGAAACCCTCTGGGACAACGTGAGCGCCAGGCTGAAATGGAAAAAGGTGCTTTACGGGTGCTGGACGGTCACATTTGTCGCCGGTGGGGTCAATCTGCTGATCCTCATGCTGACGCATTAAGCGGGAGGTGGTTGCTTTGAAGAAAATATCAAGATCTCCATGGATGCTCCATTACGACGCGAGCAGCTGCAACGGATGCGATATCGAGGTGCTGGACTGCCTGACGCCCAAATACGATCTGGAGCGCTTCGGCGTGATCAATACAGGCGACCCGTTCCAGGCGGATATGCTGCTGATCACCGGCGGCGTGAACAGCCAGACGGAAAGCGTGGTCAAACAGCTTTACAGCCAGATGCCGGAACCCAAAGTGGTGATCGCGGTCGGCATATGCGCCTGCACAGGCGGTGTTTTTAAAGAATGTTACAACATAAAAGGCGGGATCGACACGGTGATCCCGGTCGATGTATATGTCCCGGGCTGCGCGGCGCGGCCGGAGTCGATCATCGACGGCGTGATGAAAGCCATCCGCATACTGGACGAAAAGCGGGCGGCGGCGATAAAGGACAGGAGGTGACCGGTCATGGAGGACAGAAACGAGATCCGCAAGATCACGATGGCCCAGTTTTTTCCCTATATCGTCCGTATGAAAGAGGAAAACTGGCGGTTGGTCCAGATCTGCGCCGTTTCCGTGGACGATGGAAAAGGCTATGAGATGAGCTATACATTCTGCAACGATCCGGATTACCACATGATCACGCTGAGGGTGGAGCTGGGCGAGGGCGAAGAGATCGCCAGCATCACCCAGATCTATCCATGCGCCTTTATACAGGAAAACGAAGCGGCGGAGTTGTTTGGCGTAAAGATCAACCATATCAACGTGGATTACCAGAATAAACTTTACCGTATTGACGTCGCGGCGCCATTCAGAAAGAAGGGGTGAGATCATGGCAAAAAGAAGCATCGTGCCTTTCGGGCCGCAGCATCCGGTCCTTCCGGAACCGGTCCATCTGGATCTGATCCTGGAAGATGAAACGGTGGTGGGGGCGGTCCCGAGCATCGGCTTTATCCACCGGGGGCTGGAAAAACTGGTGGAGAAAAAAGATTACAAACAATATGTTTATATAGCGGAACGCGTCTGCGGCATATGCAGCGTGGGCCACGGCATCGGTTACTGCGAGGCCGTGGAAAAGGTCATGGACGTGGAAGTGCCGACGCGGGCAGACTATCTGCGGACCATATGGATGGAGCTGAGCCGTCTGCACAGCCATCTCCTCTGGCTCGGCCTGCTGGCCGACGCCATGGGCTTTGAAAGCCTGTTCATGGACAGCTGGCGCATACGGGAGAAGATCCTTGACATGTTCGAGAAGACAACGGGCAGCCGCCTGATCCTTTCCGTCGTCTGCGTGGGCGGCGTCTTAAAGGACGTGGACAGCGGTATGCTGAATGAGATCCTGCGGGTAACGGAGGAGCTTAAAAAAGAGATGAAACCGGTCATCGACACCTTCCTCAACGATTATACGGTCCAGAGCCGTTTAAAGGGCCTGGGCGTCATGACGCGGGATCAGGCGGTGTCGGCAGGCGCGGTAGGCCCCATGCTCAGGGGCAGCGGCGAACCGTATGATGTGCGGGCGCTGGGATACGCGGCCTATAAGGATCTGACGTTTGAACCGGTCACCGCGCAGGCGGGCGATGCTTATGCCCGCTGCGAAGTCCGGCTGAAAGAGATCTTACAGTCGCTGGATCTGCTCCGGGAAGCGATCGAAAAGATCCCGGAAGGCCCCATAAGCGTACCGGTAAAAGGCAATCCGTCGGGCGAATATTTTATGCGCATCGAGCAGCCCCGGGGGGAAGCCATCTATTACGTGAAAGGAAACGGCACCAAGTTCCTGGATCGTTTCCGGCTTCGGACGCCGACGACGAGCAACATCCCGCCTATGGTGGATATGCTCAAAGGCTGCCAGATGGCCGACGTGCCGGTGCTGATCCTGACCATTGATCCGTGCGTCAGCTGTACGGAACGGTAGAAAAGAAGAGTCCGCTTATTGGCGGCGGAACGGAGTAGAGATCATGGAAAAAACGAAAGTGTTTACTTATGCCGGAACGGCTTTGAAAAATCTTTTCCGCAGGCCGACGACCATCGGGTACCCGTTTCAGCCGGTGGATTATCCGGAACGTATGCGGGGCCATATCGAGATACAGATCGAAGACTGTATCTGCTGCGGCCTGTGCATGCGGTCCTGCCCGTCGTCGGCGCTTAAAGTGGACCGTCAGGCGGGAACCTGGGCGATCGACCGGTTTGACTGCGTGCAGTGCGGTTACTGCGTCAGCGTCTGCCCGAAAAAATGCCTGACGATGAACAAAGGCTACACGGCGCCGGAGACGGAAAAAACGTGGGAGACCTTTAAAAAGCCGGAACAGCCGAAGACGGAAACGGCGGCAGCGGGCGGCAAACCGGTCATGGATCCGGAGAAATGCGTCTACTGTACCCTTTGCGCGAAGAAATGCCCCCAGGGCGCCCTGACGGTGGACCGGAAGGAAAAGATATGGAAACTGGACAGCGAAGCCTGCGTGGCATGCGGCCTGTGCGCGTCCGCCTGCCCGAAAAAAGCGATCGAAATGAAAGGCTGAAAAGCCGCGCATAAAAAGAAGGGCCCCGACGAGATGAGGGGGCCCTTTTTGTTATGGTAAAAAACAGGCGCCTTTCTTTTTCCCCCGATAAATCTTGCGGTCCGGAGGGGCTGTTGATACAATGGAGGATAGAGATCATTGGAAAAGAAAGGAAAGCCGATGGACATGACGCGTATACATTTCAATGAAAAAAGCAGGACGTTCCATTTGTGGAACGATCAGATCAGTTATATCATGAAGGTGGCCAAAAGCGGCCACCTGGCCCAGCTGTATTTTGGCAGGCGCGTCCGGGAAAGGGATGACTACGATCATCTTCTGGAAGTACGGCGCCGTTCCGTGGCGGTCACGGCCATGGATGACGATCCGGATCTTTCCCTGGAGCATATCCGGCAGGAGTATCCGGTCTACGGCACCGGGGATATGCGTATGCCGGCCCTTGCCGTCTGCCTGCCTGACGGGAGCGGACTGCTGGACCTGAAATACAAGGATCACCGGATCGAAAAGGGCAAGAAAAAGCCGGAAGGGCTGCCGGCCACGTATGTGGAGCGGGACGAAGAAGCCTGCACCCTCATCGTCCGGCTGGCCGATGACCTGGCGGGGATCGGGGTCGAGCTTCATTATACCATCTTCGCGGATGTGCCGGCCATTGCCCGGCACGCGGTCATAAGCTGCGCGGCCGGACGGGCCCGCGTCGATCAGGCCATGAGCTTGTCTTTGGATCTGCCGGATATGGATT
>CALWEE010000006.1 GCA_944376975.1 uncultured Lachnospiraceae bacterium | reverse complement strand
ATGATCTTTTATCATACCAGTTCGATGAGAACTTCCATAGCGGCGTCGCCTTTACGCTGGCCGATCTTGACGATACGTGTGTATCCGCCGTTGCGTCCCGCGTACTTCGGAGCCAGTTCCGTGAACAGTTTGTCCACCAGGTCCACTTTCTTTGTATTGGCTTTTCTGCCGGCAGCTTCAGCCGGAACGGCCGTTACCGGATAAAGGACGCGAAGCATCTGACGACGGGCGTGCAGACGGGACGGTTTATCTTTCTTAACGGTCTTCTCAACGGTATCGAAAACAGCCTTGCCGTTTTCTTTGACTCTCTTGCCGTCTTTATCTTTGCGGACAACCTTTGCCTGAACCTTTACTTCTTCAAAGTTGTCTTTTTCTTTGACAGCAAGGGCGATCAAGCCTTCGGTGATCCTTCTGACTTCTTTCGCTTTCGCTTCAGTTGTACGGATGCTTCCGTTATTGATCAGGGCAGTGACCTGACTTCTGAGCAAAGCTTTTCTCTGATTGGAAGTTCTTCCAAGTTTTCTATAGCCTGCCATGATTTACCTCCTACATATACTCGCAAAATACGCGATCATTCTTCGCTTGGACTTAACTGAAGGTTCAGCTCTTTCAATTTCGCAAGAACTTCTTCCAGAGATTTCCGTCCAAGGTTACGAACCTTCATCATATCTTCCGCCGTCCTGTTGGTCAGCTCTTCGACCGTGTTGATGCCCGCTCTCTTCAGGCAGTTATAGGAACGAACGGATAATTCCAACTCGTCAATGTTCATTTCGAGAACTTTTTCTTTTTCATTGTCTTCTTTCTCTACCATGACTTCCGCTGTCTTGGCATTCTCGGAAAGGTCAATGAAAAGGTTCAAATGTTCACTCAAAACTTTAGCCGCCAGGCTGACTGCTTCGTCCGGGGCAAGGGTGCCATTGGTAAATACATCCAATGTAAGTTTATCAAAGTCGGTGATCTGTCCGACACGTGTGTTCTCCACGTTCAGATTGACACGTTCAACCGGCGTATAGATGGAATCCACCGGGATAACGCCGATCGGAAGATCGTCATTTTTATTTTTGTCAGAACTTACATAACCCCGGCCTTTCGTGATCGTCAGTTCCATATACAACTTACAGTCACTGCCGCCGCTCAATGTAGCGATAACCTGGTCTTTATTCAGGATCTCAATGTCTTGATCGACCTGAATATCCGCCGCTGTCACAACGCCTTCGCCTTCGTATTCGATATACGCCGTCTTCGGTTCGTTGTCCGCGCTTGTGTTCTTAATGGCCAGACTCTTGATGTTCATGATAATCTCGGTCACGTCTTCCTTCACGCCGGGAATGGAACTGAATTCATGGACTACGCCGTCGATCTTGACCTGACTGACAGCGGAGCCCGGCAGGGATGAAAGCATGATCCTGCGCAGGGAATTCCCCAGCGTGATGCCGTAGCCTCTTTCCAGAGGCTCGACAACAAAACGGCCGAACTTATTATCATCAGAAATCTGCGCTATTTCAATTTTGGGTTTTTCAAAATCAAACACTCTATATGGCCCTCCTTTATTGGGTTATGATCACTGAGGGTAACTACCAGCTTACGCTAAATCTTATTATTTAGAATACAGCTCGACGATAAGCATTTCGTTTACAGGAACATCGATCTGTTCTCTGGTCGGCATCATCTTAACTGTACCGGAGAGATTTTCCTGATCGGCTTCAAGCCATTCCGGAACAAGTCTCGCGCCTGTTACTTCCAGAATGTCTTTGTATCTCTGGCTTCCTTTGGATTTCTCGCGGATCTCCACAACATCTCCGGCTTTTACCCGATAAGAAGGGATCTGGACCCGTTTTCCGTTTACGAGTACATGCTGATGTCCGACGATCTGACGGGCCTCTTTACGTGTTCTGGCGAATCCGAGACGGAAGATCACGTTGTCCAGTCTGGACTCCAGGAGGATCATCAGGTTGTCGCCGGGAGCGCCTTTCATGCGGCTCGCTTTTTTAAAGTAGTTTCTGAAAGGTTTCTCCAGAACGCCATAAATGAATTTCGCTTTCTGTTTTTCAAGAAGCTGCTGTCCATACTCGCTTTTCTTTCTGTTTCCTCTGATGGACTGTCTGTTAGATTTTTTATCAATACCCAGATAAACCGGATCAAGGCCAAGACTTCTGCATCTTTTTAATACTGGAACCATATCTCTTGCCATTCTAACTTAACCTCCTAATTAGACTCTTCTTCTTTTGGGTGGGCGGCATCCATTATGAGGAACCGGAGTAACGTCGCGGATGCTCGTTACTTCAATACCGCAAGCCTGAAGGGCACGGATAGCTGCTTCACGTCCTGAACCAGGACCTTTTACCATAACTTCTACAGATTTAAGACCATAGTTTAACGCAGCTTTTGCTGCTGTTTCCGCTGCCATCTGAGCGGCGTACGGCGTGGATTTTCTGGAGCCGCGAAAGCCCAGTCCGCCGGCGCTTGCCCATGAAAGCGCGTTGCCTTCAGAATCTGTTAATGTAACGATCGTATTATTAAAAGATGACTGGATATGTGCCTGTCCACGCTCAACGTTCTTTTTAACACGTCTTTTAGTCACTTTTTTTGTAACTTTTTTAGCCATTGAACTAAACCTCCTGTTAGGTTACTCTTACTTCTTCTTGTTTGCTACTGTTCTCTTCGGACCTTTGCGGGTTCTCGCGTTCGTCTTCGTTTTCTGTCCACGGACCGGAAGACCTTTTCTGTGACGGATTCCTCTGTAACAGCCGATCTCCTGGAGTCTCTTGATATTCAGCGCGATCTCACGACGTAAATCGCCTTCTACAGTCTGAGTAGCGTCAATGACGTCACGGATCCTCGCGACTTCATCGTCAGTCAGATCTCTGACGCGTGTACTGGGATCAACATTAGCTTCTTTAAGGATACGATTTGAACTTACTCTACCGATTCCGTAGATGTAAGTAAGGCCTATCTCAACACGTTTTTCTCTCGGTAAATCTACACCACTGATACGGGCCATGAAATTACACCTCCATTGGTTATTCTGCGTTACTTATAAGGAAGAGACCGCTGTAACATCCTGCCGGGGCGGGATGGTGAAATGCTTACAGGAATTTCCGCCTTATACTCTGTTCTTTTTATCATGTGCCATGTCCGACTAAAAGACATGGAAATACACAGGGGCAACCCCTGCTTATATTAAAAGTGATTACAACCCGTCCTGGCGTTGCATCACTGCAGCCGCTTATTGTCCAGGCATACCGCCTGTCTCTTTACACAACAAAACACAAGCCTGACGATCAGCCCTGTCTCTGTTTATGCTTCGGATTCTCACAGATGATCCGTATACTGCCTTTTCTCTTGATGACTTTGCACTTTTCGCAAATAGGCTTTACTGATGATCTTACCTTCACTGCAAATCTCTCCTTTCAAAACGTTCACGAATCATTATATCAGTCGGATATAGCGGAAGTCAAGCGATTTTTACTTGTCTCTCCAAATAATCCGGCCTTTTGTCAGATCGTACGGGGACAGCTCGATGGTCACTTTATCACCCGGCAAAATACGGATGAAATTCATGCGGAGCTTGCCGCTGATATGCGCCAGGACCCGGTGTCCGTTCTCAAGTTCCACCTGGAACATGGCGTTCGGCAGTTTTTCTACAACTTTCCCCTCAACTTCAATAACATCTGCTTTTGACATATTACCCTCCTATGACCTTTTCTTTCTCTTCAAAAAGCCTGATGGCCCGGACAATGGATCCATTGTCGAAGCCTTTTCCTTCTTTCAACTGCCTGGCAAGGTTTTCGTCGATGTGGTTCATGCGCCACACATGCTTCTTTTTTTTCAGCTTGGGCGTTTCCACCGTCCTGTGGGTGCCGTCCGCGAGAGCGAGCATGTCGCCGGAAACCTCCAGAATGACATATAATCTGTTTCTATCATGTCCGGCTTTCGACCGGGCCAGCTGCCCCGGTAAAAACCGATCCGCTTCATAACGTCCACTCATGTTTTCACCTGTGGTCATTTTAATAAAGTCAGGATTTCACAGCCATCTTTCTGAACCAGGACCGTGTTCTCGTAATGCGCTGAAAGGGATCCGTCCTGCGTGACGACCGTCCAGTCGTCATCCAGCCATTCCACTTCATAGCCGCCCTGGTTGACCATCGGCTCTATGGCCAATGTCATTCCCGCCTGCAGTTTAAGTCCTCTGCCCTTTGGTTTGAAATTCGGTATCTGCGGGTCTTCGTGAAGATGTGTACCGATCCCGTGTCCCACCAGATCTCTGACGATGGAATATCCGAAACTTTCCACATAATCCTGGATCGCCTTGGAAACCTGATACAGATGGTTTCCCTCTTTGGCGAATCGAATGCCTTCAAAAAAGCTCTGTCTGGTCACGTCTATCAGTCGCTGAGCCTCCGCGGATATCTCGCCCACCGCCCATGTCCGGGCGGCGTCGGAATGATAGCCTTTATAGATCAGGCCGCAGTCCAGGCTGACGATATCGCCTTCCCGGATGATCCGTTCCTTATTGGGGATCCCGTGGACGACTTCGTCATTGACCGACACGCATATCGCTGCCGGATAGCCGTTGTAGTTCAGGAAATTGGGCGTGCATCCGAAATCACGGATGATCGTTTCCCCGATCCTGTTGATGTCCCAGGTGGACATGCCCGGCCGGATCTCTTTATGGAGCTCTTCGTGCATGATCGCCAGAAGCCTTCCGGCCTCCCGCATGAGTTCGATCTCATGCTCTGACTTGATCGTAACTGACATATCATACTCCTAATACTTTAAGAATATCTTCAAATACTTTATCCATGCTCTGTGTGCCGTCCACTGTCACCAGGATGCCTTCCTTTTTATAGAAGTCAATGAGCGGCTGAGTCTGTTCATGGTAAACATCCAGACGTCTCTTCACCGTTTCCGGTTTGTCGTCGTCTCTCAGAATGAGCTTGTCGCCGCACACGTCGCAGACGCCTTCAACCTTTGTCGGATTAAACTCAACATGGTATGTCGCTCCACATCCAACACATGCTCTGCGGCCGGCCATTCTGTTGATTATATTTTCATCTGGAACATCGATATCGATCGCGTATTCCATCTTTTCTTCAATAGCCGTCAGGGCTGCTTTCAGCGCTTCCGCCTGAGGGATCGTCCTCGGGAAACCGTCCAAAATAAACCCGTTTTTACAGTCATCTTGTTGAATTCGATCAACAACGAGATCGCAGACTAATTCATCCGGTACAAGAAGGCCTTTGTCCATATAGGTCTTCGCCTTCGCGCCAAGCTCTGTACCATTCTTGATATTAGCTCTGAAAATATCCCCAGTTGATATATGTGGAATCTTGCACACTTCGGCGATCTTCTTCGCCTGAGTGCCTTTACCTGCGCCAGGAGCGCCCAACATAATTATTTTCATAAATAATTATCCTCCAATCATATGTCCAACAATTCTGATCCTCATATAATGTATTACTTTTTATATCGGAGGGCGCCGTAAACCGGCACCCTCATTCAGACCTGTCAGTCATTCAGGAATCCTTTGTAATGTCTTACGAGCATCATGGATTCGATCTGTTTGATAGTTTCCAGCACAACGCCGACGATGATGATCAGCGACGTACCGCCAAATGAAACATTGACGCTGAATATTCCGGCGAAAAGGATCGGAATAAGCGCGACGATCAACAAGCCCACCGCTCCGATGAAGATCAGGCTGTTCAGGATCTTCGTCAGATACTCTACCGTAGGCTTTCCGGGACGGATGCCCGGGATGAATCCGCCTTGTTTTCTCATGTTGTCCGCCACTTCAACGGGATTGAAGGTGATGGATGTATAGAAATAGGCGAAAAGTACCACCAGCACGATATAGATCAGCAGGCCGATGGAATACTGGGGTCTTGCCGGGTTGCACCAGTTGGAACTGCTCAGCATATTGACCAGGAACGCCGGTATGCCCGTCAGGGAAGCCCCCGTGAATCCCACGATCAGTCCAGGCATGGACATGAGCGAGGAAGCGAAAATGATCGGAATAACGCCCGCGGTGTTGACCTTCAGCGGGATGCTTGAACCGCCCCGGCCCACCAGACGCCGTCCGACAACTTTTTTTGAATACTGGACCGGGATCTTACGCTGTCCATCCTGAAGATAGATAACGAAAACGATGATCGCCAGGATGACCACAAGGATGATCAGTCCGGCAAGTCCGGCCTTTACGATATTCTTTCCTTTGAGGAATACGTTGTAAAGCAGCGCGAAATCCTCCGGAAGTCTGGAAATGATGTTGAAAAGAAGGATAATGGAAATACCGTTTCCAACACCCTTCTCGGTGATGCGTTCGCCCAGCCACATGAGCATTGTCGCGCCGGCGGACAAAGCGACCATGACCATGATCACGTCCAGAACGTTGTTGTGCGCCAGATTGCCGCCTCTGTAGAAGTTGATACCCATGGCGAGACCTTCGATCAAAGAAAGGCCCACCGTCAGATAGCGGGTGTAAGCGCGCAGCTTTTTCCGCCCGTCCTCGCCTTCCTTCTGCATCTCCTCCCACTTGGGGATGGCGATGGTGAGCAGCTGGATGACGATGGAAGCGGTGATGTACGTACTGATGCTCAGAGCGAATACGGACATCTGGGTAAAGGATCCGCCGGTCATCGCGTCGAAAAGATCGAACGCGCCGCTGGTCTGAGACTCAAACCACTGGGAAAACACATCCCGGCTGACGCCTGGGATTGGAAGCTGAGCTCCCAATCTCACGACGACCAGTATGAACAGCGTAAATAAGATACGCTGGCGGATCTCCTTGATCTTCAATGCGTTTTTCAAGGTTTTAAACATTAGATCACCTCTACTGTTCCACCTAAAGCTTTGATCTTTTCTTCCGCGCCTGCGCTGACCGCATTCACTTTAACCGTTAATTTCTTTGTAAGCTCGCCGTTTCCAAGGATCTTAACGCCGTCTCTAGGATTTTTGATGATACCGGTTTCGATCAGAGACTCTACTGTAACAACAGCGTCATCATCAAAACGGTTCAGAACGTCTACGTTGACTGCTACGATGTCTTTGGAGTTTCTGTTCGTGAAACCTCTCTTCGGCAGACGTCTGTAAAGAGGCATCTGACCGCCTTCAAAACCTGGTCTTGTAGCTCCGGAACGGGCTTTCTGTCCTTTATGACCTTTACCTGCGGTCTTTCCGTTTCCTGAACCATGGCCACGGCCTCTTCTGAAGCTGTCGCTGTGTTTGGAACCGGCAGCAGGTCTTAATTCTGATAAGTTCATTTCGTGCACCTCCTTACGATCTGTTAAATTTCTTCAACTTTCACCAAATGTTTTACCTGGTCAACCATACCTCTGATGCACGGATTGTCCGGTAATTCAACAGTTTTGTGCAGCTTCTTAAGTCCAAGGGCCGCGACTGTCTTTCTGTGTTTCGGAATTGCACCTATCGTAGATTTAACTAAAGTGATCTTTAATTTATCTGCCATTTCAAACGCCTCCTTATGCTAAGATTTCTTCAACAGATTTGCCGCGTTTCTTAGCAACTTCTTCCGGAGTCGTCAAACCGCTCAGTCCTTTGATGGTGGCAAGAACAACGTTCTGTTTGTTGTTTGAGCCCAGGGATTTTGTACGGATGTTCTTGTATCCGGCAAGTTCGAGCACGGCACGGGCCGGGCCGCCCGCGATGATACCGGTACCGCCCGGAGCACGTTTCAGAAGCACGCTCGCGCTGCCGAACTTTCCGGAGAAGTCATGCGGGATACTTCCGTTCTCATCCAACGGAACTTCTACGAGTTTCTTAATGGCATCCTCTTTTCCTTTGCGGATCGCTTCAGGAATTTCGGTTGCTTTTCCTAAGCCAGCGCCAACATGTCCGTTACCGTCACCTACAACAACTAAAGCAGCAAAGCGGAAGTTACGTCCACCTTTAACGACCTTGGTAACACGTTTAATTGACACTACTTTTTCTGTTAATTCTAATTGGCTAGCATCAATAATTGTACGTTTCATCTGTTCTCCTCCCTGCTAGAATTTCAATCCAGCTTCTCTGGCTGCTTCTGCTAATGCCTGGATCTTACCCTGATAGATAAATCCGCCTCTGTCAAATACTACTTCGTTGATCCCTTTATCCAGGGCCTTTTTCGCGATGGCTGTTCCCACTGCGCTAGCGGCGGCAACATCATCTGTTTTCTCAAGACCGGCTTTGATTTCTTTTTCAACTGTGGAAGCAGCCGCCAGAGTATGTCCGATGGAATCGTCGATGATCTGGGCATAGATATGATTATTGCTTCTGTAAACAGCTAAACGAGGACGCTCTGCAGTGCCAGCAAAACGGTTACGCAGTCTTCTGTGTTTTTTAACGCGAATTTCGCTTCTTGATTTCTTACTAACCATTTCTTCACTCCTCCTCTATTATTTCTTACCAGTCTTACCAACTTTACGCCGGATAACTTCATCAACATATTTGATACCTTTGCCCTTGTAGGGTTCCGGTCTTCTCTTATCTCTGATCTCAGCAGCGTACTGGCCGACTTTTTCTTTGTCGATACCGGAAACGATGATCTTGTTCTGACCGTCCAGTGTTGTTTCCACGCCTTCCGGATCGACCATTTCAACAGGATGGGAGTATCCTAAAGATAACACCAAAGTCTTGCCCTGTTTCTGAGCTCTGTAGCCAACGCCGTTGACTTCCAGCTCTTTTTTATATCCTTCCGTTACGCCGATGACCATGTTGTGGATCAGCGTACGGGTCAGGCCGTGTAAAGATTTCATTCTCTTTAATTCGTTCGGTCTGGATACAACAATGGAATCTCCATCTTTTTCGATCTTCATTTCTGCCGGCAGGACTCTTTCCAGAGTTCCTTTCGGGCCCTTTACGGTAACCTTGTTGTTTTCCCCGATCTCAACGGTCACGCCGGCGGGAATGACAACAGGCTGTCTGCCTATTCTTGACATTTTCATGTCCTCCTAACTTAAATTTTCGGAAAAGGGTCTGTGCCTTTTCTGTTTTCAGCTACTGTGAGCGCTTAGCGAGGTGAAGGTATGTTCGCCTCTACTAAACTCAAGGGAACAAGGATGTTCCTTCAACTAAACTCGAACATCGCTCAGGCTTGTTCTCGTTAAGGTTCAGGAACGACCTCGCGCTAAATTCAATCTGCGCATACGCTTGATTTCATTAAGCTGCTTCCGGTCACCAAACGTACGCGATGACTTCGCCGCCCACATTGAGGGCTCTGGCCTGTTTATCCGTCATAACGCCTTTGTTCGTGGAAATGATAGCCACGCCTAAACCGCCCAGTACTTTCGGCAGTTCTTCACAGCTGGCATAAATACGAAGGCCCGGTTTGGAAATTCTTTTGATTCCGCTGATGGTCTTCTGGTTCTTATCCTGACCATATTTCAATGTGATCTTGATGGTCTTGATAACACCATCACCGATGATTTCGTAATTTTTGATATATCCTTCATCTAAAAGGATCTTAGCGATAGCTTCCTTCATCTTGGATGCAGGAACATCGACCGTATCATGTTTCGCGGTGTTTGCGTTACGGATTCTTGTAAGCATATCTGCATTCGGATCGCTCATTGACATGATAAGTTCCTCCTTTCAACTCAATTCTACCAGCTTGATTTAGTAACTCCAGGAATTTCTCCCTTGTATGCTAATTCACGCAAACAGATTCTGCAGATTCCATATTTTCTCAGATAAGCATGCGGACGGCCACAAATCCTGCAACGATTGTATTCTCTCGTGGAGAACTTCTGGGGACGCTGCTGCTTGATTTTCATCGCTGTCTTAGCCATGGATTTCCCTCCTAATTACCTTTTAAACGGCATTCCAAACAATCTTAATAATTCACGAGCTTCTTCATCTGTCTCGGCGGTTGTTACGAAGATAACATCCATACCTCTGACTTTATCCACTTTGTCATACTCGATCTCGGGGAAAATCAACTGCTCTCTGATACCCAGAGCGTAATTGCCTCTTCCGTCAAAAGCATCCGGATTCACGCCTCTGAAGTCACGTACGCGGGGCAGAGCCAGGTTGATCAGGCGGTCTGCGAAGTCGTACATTTTTTCACCGCGGAGCGTTGTCTTACAGCCAATGGACATACCCTCTCTGATCTTGAAGTTCGCCACAGACTTTTTCGCTTTTGTAAGGACCGCTTTCTGTCCGGTGATCGTTTCCATATCTTTAACGGCAGATTCCAGGACTTTGGAATTGTCTTTCGCTTCGCCAACACCCATGTTCACAACGATCTTGACAAGCTTCGGAACCTGCATCACATTTTTATATCCGAATTTTGAGGTCATCGCGGCAACGATCTCGTTGTCGTACATCTCTCTTAATCTACTCACTTTGAACAGCCTCCTTTCGCGGATCAGTCGATCACATCGCCTGTTGATTTTGCTACGCGGACTTTCTTGCCATCCTTGAAGTCGAAACCAACACGTGTCGCTTTACCTTTATGAACATACATTACGTTGGATGCGTGGATCGGTCCTTCCTGATTCACGATCCCGCCGTTCTGATTCTGAGCTGACGGTTTTGTATGTTTGGTGATCATGTTCACACCTTCAACGATAACGGTGTTTTTCTTATGATCCACAGCAATAACTTTGCCTTCTTTGCCTTTATCTTTTCCAGCGATGACTTTTACCATGTCATCCTTTTTGATCTTCATCATAGCCACAGCCGACACCTCCTTACAGTACTTCCGGAGCCAGGGAAACGATCTTCATGAACTGTTTTTCCCTGAGCTCTCTGGCTACCGGCCCAAAAATACGTGTTCCTCTCGGATTCAGGTCATCTTTGATGATGACCGCCGCGTTTTCGTCAAACCGGATATATGAACCGTCTTTTCTGCGGGCACCTTTTACGGTACGGACAACAACGGCTTTGACAACATCACCTTTTTTTACAACTCCGCCTGGTGTTGCATCTTTGACCGAAGCAACGATAATGTCACCGATGTTCGCGTATCTTCTTGTAGAACCGCCTAATACACGGATGCAAAGAAGCTCTTTCGCGCCTGTATTGTCCGCAACACGAAGTCTGGTCTCCTGTTGAATCATGACGTTACCTCCTTAATCACTATCGATTATTTAGCCTTCTCAACGATTTCCACAAGTCTCCATCTCTTGTCTTTGGACAGCGGTCTTGTTTCCATCACTTTTACTCTGTCACCAATGTTACATTCATTCGCTTCATCATGAGCTTTTAATTTATACGTTCTGTTTACGATCTTTTTGTAAAGAGGATGTTTTACACGGTCTTCGATCGCGACAACGATCGTTTTGTCCATTTTATTGCTGACAACTCTTCCGACTCTGACTTTTCTAAGATTTCTTTCCACGACAATTCCTCCTTTCCGGATCAATCAGCGATTTTTGCCTTCTCAGACATGATCGTCTGGATACGGGCAATGTTTTTGCGAACTTCTTTGATTCTGCTTGTGTTCTCCAGCTGGTTTGTCGCGTTCTGGAATCTCAAGTTGAAAAGTTCTTTCTTAGCAGCTACTAATTCATTGTTTAATTCAGCAACAGATTTTGCTTTCAAATCTTCTAAATACGCATTAATTTTCACTGTTATCACCGCCTTCTAAGTCTTCGCGAGAAACGATCTTACACTTTACGGGAAGCTTATGGGTTGCGAGACGAAGCGCTTCTCTGGCAACTTCTTCCGGAACGCCGGCGATCTCGAACATAACGCGGCCCGGTTTTACAACAGCTACCCAGTATTCCAGGGAACCTTTACCGGAACCCATACGTGTTTCAGCAGGTTTCGTGGTTACCGGTTTGTCAGGGAATATTTTGATCCATACTTTACCGCCACGTTTGATGTAACGTGTCATGGCGATACGGGCTGCCTCGATCTGATTGGATTTGATCCAGGCCGGCTCCATGGCCACGATACCATATTCACCATAGGAAATCTTATTTCCACGCGTCGCTTTTCCTCGCATACTTCCGCGGAACTGTTTACGACGTTTTACTCTCTTCGGCATTAACATTATTTATCGCTCCCTTCCTTGGAATCTTTCACTGGAAGCACTTCACCATGGTAGATCCATGTTTTGACACCCAGTTTACCGTAAGTTGTGTCTGCTTCCGCGAAGCCGTAGTCGATGTCCGCTCTCAGTGTCTGAAGCGGGATCGTGCCTTCGCTGTAGAACTCTGTACGGGCCATATCGGCGCCGCCAAGACGGCCGGATACGGATGTCTTGATGCCAAGGCAGCCGGCTCTCATGGTTCTCTGCATCGCGGATTTCATGGCACGGCGGAAGGAAATACGGTTTTCCAGCTGAGCCGCGATATTTTCAGCAACGAGCTGAGCGTTTTTCTCAGGTCTTTTTACTTCTTTGATGTCCATGAACAGTTTTTTGCTCGTGAACTTCTGGACTTCAGCTTTTACCTTCTCGATCTCGGAGCCGCCTTTACCGATGACAACGCCCGGTTTGGCTGTGTATACGATGATCTTCAGTCTGTCAGACGCTCTCTCGATCTCGATCTTGGCAATGCCGGAATTATATAATCTCTTTTTCAGGTATTTTCTGATCTCATAGTCTTCAACAAGGTTATCGGCGAAATCAGCTTCTGCATACCATCTTGAGTCCCAATCCTTAATGATGCCTACTCTCAGGCCGTGAGGATTAACTTTCTGTCCCATGATTCTCCTCCTTATTATCTTTCATTCAGCACGATCGTGATATGGCTTGTTCTCTTTTCGATCCTGTAAGCCCTGCCCTGCGCTCTCGGCCGGATCCGCTTCATTGTCGGTCCTTTGTTCGCGTAGCACTCTTCTACGTAAAGATTTTCCACGTTCATGCCATTGTTGTTCTCCGCGTTGGCGATGGCGGATTTCAATAATTTCTCTATTAAACTTGAAGCATATCTTGGGTTGTATGCCAAAATTGCCAATGCTGATCTTACATCCTTGCCTCTGATTGCGTCAAGAACGAAACACGCTTTCTGAACGGATACGCGCGCGTAAGACAGTTTCGCGCTCGGGCGCGTGTCCTTGTTCGCGTTTCTTTCTCTCTTGATCTGGGATCTATGTCCTTTAGCCACGGATAAAACCTCCTTTCAAAATTAGCGTCTTCCCGCTTTCTTCTCGTCTTTGCCGTGTCCTCTGTATGTCCGTGTCGCCACAAATTCACCTAATTTGTGTCCAACCATATCTTCAGTGATATATACAGGAACATGTTTTCTTCCGTCATGCACAGCAATCGTATGTCCGACCATCTGGGGGAAGATTGTGGAACGACGGGACCATGTCTTGATTACGGATTTATCTCCTGACGCATTCATCGCATCTACTTTTTTAAGTAAGCTTTCATCTGCGAATGGTCCTTTTTTTAATGATCTGGCCATGAGTTCTACCTCCTTAGATTATTTGATCACGCTGCCGTTTCTTCTACGAACGATCAACTTATTGGATTTCTTGTTCTTCTTACGCGTCTTCAGACCCAGCGCGGGTTTGCCCCACGGAGTCATCGGTCCGGAGCGTCCGATCGGAGCGCGGCCTTCACCACCGCCGTGCGGATGGTCATTGGGGTTCATAACGGAACCGCGGACTGTCGGGCGGATGCCCATGTGACGTTTACGTCCTGCTTTACCGATGTTGATCAGCTCATGATCGGTGTTGCCGACCTGACCGATCGTCGCGCGGCCGTTTATCGGAACCATTCTCATCTCACCGGAGGGTAATCTAAGCGTGGCGTATTTGCCTTCTTTGGCCATAAGCTGAGCGGCGTTTCCGGCGGAACGGACAAGCTGTCCACCCTTGCCCGGATAGAGCTCGATGTTGTGGATCATCGTACCTACGGGGATCTCGGAAAGAGGCAGGCAGTTGCCGACTCTGACTTCGGCTTCCGGTCCGTTCATGACTTTCATGCCCACTTTTAATCCGTTGGGAGCGATGATGTAGGAATACTGGCCATCCGCGTAACAGATCAGGGCGATGTTCGCCGTTCTGTTGGGATCGTATTCGATGGCTTTTACTGTAGCCGGGATACCGTCTTTATTTCTCTTGAAATCGACGATCCTGTATTTTTTCTTCGCGCCGCCGCCATGATGTCTGACTGTGATCTTACCCTGGTTGTTGCGGCCGGCTGTTTTTTTCTTTTTAACGATCAATGATTTCTCCGGAGTGGATTTTGTGATCTCGGCGAAATCAGATCCGGTCATATGTCTTCTGGAAGGTGTATATGGGTTATAGGTTTTGATACCCATTATCTTCACTCCTTTCAAGTGTCTCTGATTTATTGTCACGCTTCAGTGCGTTTAATTTAATGTTTCAATGCCCCCGGGTGTGTCATGAGAAAACCGACAGAAAAACTCTGCCGTTGTTTTCATCCGATCCGGGAACGGGCTCCGACTAAGCTTCAAGCCGCGCTGTCGCTTGCTTTCAGCAAGTCTTATACGGGTAGGTTCCCTCAGCTAAACTCAAGCCGCGCTGTCGCTTGCTTTCAGCAAGTCTTATAAGCCCTCGAAGATTTCGATGTCTTTGCTGTCCTCAGTCAGTTTAACGATCGCTTTCTTTGTCTTCGCGGTCTTTCCTGTGATCATGCCGCGGCGTCTGTTCTTGCCTTCGCAGTTCATGGTGTTGACGCTGGCCACTTTCGTGCCTTCGAACATCTTCTCAACCGCTTCTTTGACCTGGCTTTTTGTCGCCTGCGGGTGTACCAGGAAGGTATATTTCTTTTCAGACATCTGATTCATGCTTTTTTCTGTGATCACCGGTTTAAGGATCACGTCATAATATCTAATATCAGCCATTACGCGTATACCTCCTCGATCGCTCCTACAACGCCTTTATCGATAACGACCGTATCGTATTTCAGCACGTCGTATGTGTTGATGGTATTTGTATAAGCTGTCTTCACATCCGGGATGTTCTTCGCGGACATGATAACGTTCTGATTGTCTTTGTCAAGCACAACAAGCGCTTTGGAAACTTTCAGGCCATCCAGGACCGCTTTGAAGTTCTTTGTCTTGATCTCGTCCATCTTCAGAGCGTCTACAACGATGAGTTTGTTCTCGTTCACTCTGGATGTGAGCGCGGATTTCAGCGCCAGTCTCTTTTCTTTCTTGTTCAGCTTGATCGTATAATCTCTGGGCTTCGGAGCGAATACTACGCCGCCGCCTTTCCACTGGGGAGCTCTTGTGGAACCCTGTCTCGCGTGACCTGTTCCTTTCTGTCTCCACGGTTTCTTTCCGCCGCCGCTCACTTCGGAACGTGTTTTGGCACTCTGTGTGCCCTGGCGTTTTCCGGCAAGATGACTGACAACGGCCATGTGCATCAGATGTTCGTTGATCTCAACACCGAACACAGCGTCATTCAGCTCGATTTCGCCGATCTGGTTGCCTTCCATATTGTAAACAGATACTTTTGCCATCTGTAACGTCCTCCTTCCTCACAAAGCATTACGCTTTGGTTGATTCCTTCAGCATTACTAAAGATTTTTTCGGTCCCGGCACAGCGCCTTTGACAAGGATCAGGTTCTTGTCAGCGTCTACTCTGACAACTTCCAGATTCTGAACGGTCACTCTGACAGCGCCCATGTGTCCGGCCATCTTTTTGCCCTTGAACACGCGGCCCGGTGTGGTAGCGGAACCATTGGAACCGGCATGTCTGTGGTATTTGGAACCATGAGTCATCGGTCCTCTGGACTGTCCGTGTCTCTTGATAGCGCCCTGGTATCCTTTACCTTTGGATTTGGCCGTAGCGTCGATCTTGTCGCCCGCGGCAAATACATCGGCTTTGATCTCCTGGCCCACTTTGTAAGACTCGGCGTCTTCAAGTCTGAACTCTTTCAGGAATCTCTTGGGAGCAACTTCCGCTTTCGTGAAATGTCCTTTTTTCGGTTTGTTCACCAGTTTCTCGCGGATATCGCCGAAGCCGACCTGGACCGCGCTGTAACCGTCGTTTTCAACCGTTTTGACCTGTGTTACCACACACGGTCCGGCCTGAAGAACTGTTACAGGAGTCAAAACGCCGTCTTCATTGAAAATCTGAGTCATTCCGACTTTTGTCGCTAAAATCGCTTTCTTCATTGAGAAATGCACCTCCTATAAAATCTACAGCGGATTACACATGCTGTGCAATCATCCTAGACGCATTGAGGATCCTTTATATCAACCCAATACCTAAGGATTATTACCATTATTATTTTGCTTTCATCTTGATGTCGATGTAGACACCGGCCGGCATCTCCAGTCTGGATAACGCGTCAACCGTTTTCTGGGTCGGCGTGATGATGTCGATCAGTCTTTTGTGTGTTCTCTGCTCGAACTGCTCGCGGGAATCTTTATATTTGTGGACCGCTCTCAAGATGGTCACCACTTCGCGTTTTGTGGGGAGTGGCACGGGGCCGCTCACTTTACTTCCCGTCTTTTTTACAGTTTCGATGATCTTCGAAGCACTCTGATCGATCAGCTTGTGATCGTACGCCTTAAGCGTGATTCTCATTACCTGACTTGCCATAAAAAAAGTCGCCTCCTTTTCGCACTTTCCATTCAGTACGACAAGCGGTGACTGTACACTCTCCCGTGTGTATCCTGTTCTGTCTCACACGTCATCTCTGTTCCTCACAGATGGTTCCTTGCTGTACAGTGACTTGTCGCCAGTCTTTCTAACTTGACATTCGCTCCACGGAACACCCGCAGCAACCTGCGGCAACCTCGCGCTTCACAGCTATCAATGTCACAAACACTGTTATTATACATGATTCCATAATGCCGCGCAAGCGATTTTTTTATTTTTTCAATGTGATCTTCTTAGATTTTTCACGAATTTTCCATCCGTTTTTTGTGCAGGATGACACGTTTTTCCCGCGCCGTGTCCTTTTTATCCGGGTTTCTACTATATAAAGTGTATCTGCCTTTCCCGACCCACATTTACTTCTGGTCATCCTTCCGGTTTCATGCTATGATGTATAAAACCCGGTCCTGCTTTTTTGATCGGGACATCGCTATATAAAACAAAGGAGCGCGCTATGTGGAGCAACACCTATTGGAAAGATTATGAAGTTATCGATACATCTGCCGGCGAAAAACTGGAACGGTGGGGAAAATACCTGCTGGTACGTCCGGATCCCCAGGTCATCTGGGACACGCCGAAAAAGCACGCCGGCTGGAAGCGGATGAACGGCCATTATCACCGGAGCCGTTCGGGCGGCGGCAGCTGGGAGTTTTTCGATCTGCCAAAGCAGTGGCAGATCCACTACCAGAGTCCGTCCATCCCCAACCGGCTCACGTTCAACCTGAAGCCGTTCAGTTTTAAACATACCGGGCTTTTCCCGGAACAGGCCGTCAACTGGGACTGGTTTTCCCGCCTCATACGCGAAGCCGGCCGGCCGGTAAAAGTGCTGAACCTTTTTGCCTACACAGGGGGCGCCACCTGCGCGGCCGCGGCCGCCGGCGCCAGCGTGACCCATGTGGACGCGTCCAAAGGCATGGTGAACTGGGCCAGTGAAAACGCCCGTTCCTCCGGTCTGGGACAAGCTCCGATCCGCTGGCTGGTGGACGACTGCACCAAATTCGTGGAACGGGAGATCCGCCGGGGCAACACCTACGACGGCATCATCATGGATCCGCCCTCCTACGGCCGGGGACCTAAAGGCGAGATATGGAAGATCGAAGACAGCATCTATCCGTTTATCCGGCTGTGCGCCCGGCTTCTGTCAAAAGATCCGCTGTTTTTCCTTGTCAACTCTTATACCACCGGCCTTCAGCCAGCCGTTCTGACCTACATGCTCTCCGCCCAGCTCGCGCCCCGGTTCGGCGGCCATGTGGTTTCCGACGAGATCGGCCTGCCCGTAACGGAAAGCGGCCTTATCCTGCCCTGCGGCGCCTCCGGCCGATGGGAACGGTAGACCGGCTCACCCTTTCTCCCGTTTCCTAAACGCCCGCAGGATATAAAAGATCAGCAGGCATACCCAGGAAAAGTCCTCCGCGTAGGCAATGATCATATTGCCGAAAAAGGCTGCGCCCATATAGGACGCGGCGATCCGGATGAACAGCGCGGCAATGCCGATCAGGCTGGAACAGGCCACGTCGCCCAGCCCTTCGATATAGCCTCTTATGGCTGTCGCCAGGCCGTATACGATATAAAAGGCGGACAGCCGGACAAAGAAACGGCTGCCGATGTCCACCACTTCCGGCCCCGCCCCGAAAAGGGCAATGAGCCGGCCGCCGAAGGGTATGACCAGAGCGGTCATCAAAAGCGACACGCCGGCCATCAGGGCCGAGCCTACGCCAAAGATCTTCCGGATCCGTTTCCGGTCCCCGGCGCCATAGCTTTGCGCCACCATGGTCGAAATACCCGCTCCCAGATTGGTCATCGGCAATATGACGATGGTATCCACCCGGTAGGCGGTGGTGATCGCCGCGACGGTCCGGCTGCCGAAACCGTTCATGAAATTCTGGAGGATCAGGCTGCCGAAGGCATGGACGCTGGATTGGATCATGGGCGGCATGCCAAGGCGGACGCCCTGTAAAAATATTTGTTTATCAAACCACTTTCCCTTCAGCGCGAACCGCAGGAGGGGATATTTTTTTCTGCTGTATATCACCAGGAACAGGGTCATGGCCGCCTGGGAGATGACTGTCGCCGCCGCTGCCCCCTGAACGTTCCAGTCCAGCGCCGCCACGAACCATATATCCAGGGCCACGTTGATCGCCGCGGACAAAAGCACCGCCAGAAACGGCGTCCGGCTGTCCCCAAGCCCCCGAAGGGCCGCCGCGAACACATTGTACACGGCCAGGAACGGGATGCCCAAAAAGACGATCCGAAGATACCCTTCCGACAGACCGATGATATCGGCCGATGTGTCCATCGCCCGGAGTATGGCCGGCGCCAGCGCGAAACCCGCCGCCGACAGGGCCAAAAACACCGCGCCCAGGATCAAAGAAAAGGTGGACAGTATCCGGGGGATCGCCCCCGTCTCTCCGCTCCCGTATCTTTGGGCAAAAAAAATGGACAGTCCCAGGGTGAACCCTGTGATCGTCAGTATATAAAAATTGATGACGCTTGTGGTGGCGCCCACCGCGGCCAGGGACAGCTCGCCGTCCACATTGCCCACGATAAAGGCGTCCGCCCAGTTGTAAAGCTGCTGCAAGATCCCGGCCAGGATCAGGGGAAGGCTGAACTTTACCAACGCGAACGCGATGTTCTCATGCCGTGTCTGTTCTGTCATCTAAACGCTCCCGAAGGGCCGTCCCCCGTCACGATCGCTTCCACTTCATCCAGGCTGGAAAGATCGTAGTCGATCCGTATATCTGCCGGAAGGGGCTGTCTTTGGGGATTGTACCAGCCGCACAGGATGCCCGCCCGATTCCCGCCTTCCATGTCGCTGCTGAGGGAATCGCCGATGATGATCGTTTCTTCTTTTTTATAGCCTGGTATGGCTGCCGCGCACGTGTCAAAAAACGCTTTGTCCGGTTTGGTCGCGCCGATGGCCTGGGATATGAACACGCCGTCCATAAACGCCCCGAGGCCGGAATGGGCCAGTTTCCGTCTCTGGACATGCTCCGTCCCGTTGGTCACGATATACTGGCGCGCTTTTCCTGAAAGCCGCCGGCAGATATCCGGCGAACCCGGTTCAAAAAAGTACACATCGCCCAGCCGGGCTTCGTACATCTCCTTGATCCGTTCCGGATCGATCCCGGTCCGGCCGAGGGCGGAAAGAAATTCCACGAAACGGCGCACAAGGATCTCTTCCCGGGTGGCTAACCCCTGTTCCAGCATTTTCCAGCATTTTTCATTGATGGCCGAATACTGACGGACCTGTTCCTTCGTCAGCTCGACGCC
>CALWEE010000005.1 GCA_944376975.1 uncultured Lachnospiraceae bacterium | reverse complement strand
CTCTGTACCGATCGTTGTCATCACCTGCAACGTGGGACGCAGCCTTCTCGGGAAAGACAGTTTCCAGGAAGTGGATGTGCAGGGCATCACGATGCCGGTCACAAAATACAATTTCATCGTCAAAGATGTGGATCGTCTGGCCGACGTGATCCGGCGGGCATTCTCCATAGCCCAGACGGGACGCCCGGGACCGGTCCTCATCGATATCACCAAAGATGTGACCAGCGCTACCGCTGAGTATACATATAAAAAACCGACACCCGTGGAACCGGTGAGCAACACGTTTACCGAAGAAGATCTGGAAAAAGCGGTGACCATGATCGCCCACGCGAAGAGACCCTTTATCTTTGTGGGCGGCGGAGCCGTTATCTCGGGAGCGTATGAAGAAGTGCGCAAATTTGCGCATAAGATCGACGCTCCGGTGGCAGACTCGCTTATGGGAAAAGGCGTGTTCGACGGATCGGACCCGGCTTATACCGGTATGATCGGCATGCACGGGACGAAGGTTTCCAATTTTGGCATCAACCAGAGCGATCTGGTGATCACCATAGGTTCTCGTTTTTCCGACCGTGTCGTAGGCAACGCATCCACATTCGCCAGCAAGGCCCAGATCATCCAGATCGATGTGGACGCGGCGGAGATCAATAAAAATATCATCGTCGACCACTCCATCGTGGGCGACGCGAAAGTGATCCTGCGCAAGCTCAACGCCCGGCTGAATCAGATGGAACATCCGGAATGGATGGACTATATTACCGGACTCAAGCGGAAATATCCGCTGATCTGTGACCGATCCAGACTGACAGGCCCGGCGGTGGTGGACGCCATCTATGAGCTGACGGAAGGCAAAGCCGTTATCTGCACGGAGGTTGGACAGAATCAGATGTGGGCCGCCCAGTATTACAAATACGACGACCCGCGCAAACTGATCACATCCGGCGGCCTGGGCACCATGGGCTACGGCCTTGGCGCTTCCATAGGAGCCAAGCTTGGCCGGCCGGATACGCTCGTTGTCAATATAGCCGGAGATGGATGTTTCCGCATGAACTTCAACGAGCTGATCACCGCTTCTAAATATCATATTCCTGTGATAGAAGTCATTGTGAATAACAGCGTACTGGGAATGGTCCGTCAATGGCAGACGCTGTTCTACGGACGCCGTTATTCCAATACAATGCTCGGAGATGGTATTGACTACGCTAAAGTCGCTGAAGCATGCGGCTGCAAAGGGGTAACCATCACGTGCCTGGAAGATTTCAGGACCGCTTTCAAGGAAGCCATGGAATCTGCCGACACGCCGGTCGTGCTCAACTGTCTCATCAATGAAGACGAAAAGGTATGGCCCATGGTGGCGCCGGGGGCATCGATCTCAGAAGCATTTTCTGAAGAGGATATGATTAGAAAATAAAAAACAAAAGGAGATTAAAGAAATGAGCAGAGTATGGAATTTCTCAGCAGGACCTGCCGTATTACCGGTTGAAGTTCTGCAGGAAGCAGCAGATGAAATGTTGGATTACAAAGGATCCGGTATGGGCGTTATGGAGATGAGCCATCGGTCCAAAGTTTACGACAACATCATCAAAGAAGCTGAGGCTGATTTAAGAACCCTTTTAAACATTCCGGACAACTACAAGGTATTATTCCTTCAGGGCGGCGCGCATACCCAGTTCGCCATGATCCCGATGAACTTCCTTCATAAGGGCAAAGCCGGCTACATCGTAACCGGTAACTGGGCTAAGAAAGCGTTCAACGAAGCAAAGAAATACGGCGATATCGTTAAACTGGCTTCCTCTGAAGACAAGACATTCAGCTATATTCCGGACTGCTCCGATCTTCCGATCACAGACGATATGGACTATGTATACATCTGTGAGAACAACACGATCTTCGGAACGAAATTCTGGGAGCTGCCGAACACGAAGGGTATCGACCTGATCTCCGATATGTCTTCCTGCTTCCTTTCCGAGCCGGTAGATGTATCCAAATACGCGATGATCTACGCGGGCGCTCAGAAGAACGTTGGCCCGGCCGGCGTTGTTATCTGCATCATCCGTGAAGACCTGATCCCGGAAGAAAAAGACTGCTTCCCGGGCACACCGACCATGCTCCAGTACAAAGTCCATGCGGACGCAGGCTCCCTGTACAACACACCGCCCGCATACGGCATCTATTTCTGCGGCCTTGTATTCAAATGGCTCCTCAGAAACGGCGGACTGGAAGCAATGAAAGAAAAGAACATCGCGAAAGCGAAAGTTCTCTATGATTATCTGGATTCCCAGGATTTCTATCATGGAACCGTTGTTCCGAAAGACCGTTCTCTTATGAACGCTCCGTTCGTTATCGGCGACAAAGATCTTGAAGCCAAATTCATCAAAGAAGCTGCCGACGCGGGCTTCGTAAACCTGAAAGGCCACAAGATCACCGGAGGTATGAGAGCCAGCATGTACAATGCTATGCCGATCGAAGGTGTTGAAGCGCTTGTTGAATTCATGAAGAAATTCGCTGCTGAAAACCAGAAATAATCGAAACGAAGCATTATAAGGAGAATGAGATCATGTATAAAGTAAATTGTTTGAACCCGATCGCTGCCGTAGGTATGGACAACTTATCCGGCGATTATGTAAAGACGGATGATTTTTCCGAAGCGAACGTGGCGTTGGTCCGCAGCGCGGCCATGCACGATCTGGATCTGCCGGACAGCCTTCTGGCTGTTGCCCGGGCAGGCGCCGGCGTGAACAATATCCCGCTGGATAAATGCGCGGAAAAAGGTATCGTTGTATTCAATACTCCGGGCGCCAACGCCAACGGCGTAAAAGAGCTCGTCCTCGCGGCGGCTCTGCTGGCTTCCCGCGATATCGTCGGCGGGATCGAATGGGTTAAAGCAAACAAGGAAGACGAGAACATTTCCAAATCCGTTGAGAAAGCGAAAAAAGCTTTCGCGGGTACGGAGATCCTCGGAAAGACCATGGGCGTTATCGGACTCGGCGCGATCGGTATCCTGGTCGCCAATGCCTGCGACGCTCTGGGCATGAACGTTATCGGTTATGATCCGTTTTTGAGTGACGCTCAGAAATCCAAACTGAACAGCGGCATCAAAACAGTTACCGATCTGGCTGAGATGTACAAAGACGTCAACTTTGTAACGATCCATGTACCGGCGCTTCCGTCCACCATCGGCATGCTGAACAAAGAAGCGTTCGATCAGATGCCTGACGGCGTTGTCATCCTGAACTTCTCCAGAGATACGCTGGTAAATGAAGACGACATGGAAGCGGGATTAAGATCCGGCAAGATCCGTAAATATGTTACAGACTTCGCGAATCCGAGAGTGACGCACATGGACGGCGTTCTCGTAACGCCTCATCTGGGCGCCTCCACAGCAGAGTCTGAAGACAACTGCGCGATCATGGCTGTAAAAGAGATCCGTGATTTCATCGAAAACGGCAACATCAAAAACTCTGTAAACTATCCGAATACAGACCTGGGAACACCCGCCGCGGCTGGCCGTGTAGCCATCTGCGCGAAGGCGGGAAGCGCTGTAGCGGATAAACTGGCATCCGCTGTAGGCGACGTTGCCGCCGTAGCGAACAATACACGAGGCGACTGGATGTACGTTCTCGCGGACACAAACGCCGCTGTGACAGACGAGGCTGTTAAAGCGCTCGAAGCAGTGGACGGTGTTGTAAAAGTTCGTGTTATAAAATAATTTGCTGTCGAAAGCGGGATTGGACTTGTCCGGTCCCGCTTTTTATGGTAATATCACAAATAGTGATAAAGAATCCAGGAGGAAGATGTTATGGCGATTGTTCGACCGTTTAAAGGTATCCGACCAAACGAAGAGGCCGCGTCCCAGGTGGCCGCGCTGCCCTATGATGTGTATAATAACCGGGAAGAAGCTCTCGAAGTTGTGGAAAAGTGTCCCATGTCCTTCCTGAGGATCGACCGGGCAGAGACGAATTTTGACGCGTCCGTGGATATGTACTCGCTTCAGGTTTATGAAAAAGCCAGAGATATCCTGTGGGGCATGCTGGACGACGGCACCTTCATCCAGGACGGTCAGCCCTGCTATTATATTTATGCACTGACGATGAATGGAAAAGCTCAGACCGGACTTGTGGCCTGCGCCTCCATTGATGATTATAAAAACAATGTGATCAAAAAACACGAAAATACCCGGGCCAGCAAGGAAGTGGACCGGATCAACCATGTGGATATATGCAACGCGCAGACCGGCCCCATATTCCTGGCCTACCGAAAAGATCCCACCGTGGATATGATCGTGAACAAGGTCAAGAACGGAAAACCGCCGGTATACAATTTTGTCAGTGAAGACGATGTGCGCCATACCGTATGGGTCATCGACGACATGGACGACATCGAGCAGATCCGGGAAGCCTTTGAAGAGATCGACCGGATCTATATCGCCGACGGGCACCACAGAGCCGCTTCGGCTGTCAAAGTCGGTTTAAAACGTCGTCGGGCGAATCCGGGTTATACCGGAGGGGAAGAGTTCAACTATTTCCTTTCCGTCTTTTTCCCCGGCGATCATCTGACGATCCTTCCGTACAATCGTCTGGTAAGAGACCTGAACGGCCTGACGGAAGACATGTTCATGACCCAGCTGGAAGAAAAGTTCGAGATCCGCAAAGTGGGAAAGGAACCGTCTCGGCCGGTTAAGAAGGGCACTTTCGGCATGTATTTTAAAGAAGAATGGTATGAGTTGACCGCCCGTCCGGAGATCCTTTCCGACGATGTGGTGGACGGCCTGGATGTTTCCATCCTCCAGAACAACGTGATGGCCTCCATCTTTGGCATCTATAATCCGAAGACAGACCGGCGCATCGATTACGTGGGCGGTATCCGCGGCCTGGAGGAACTGGAAAGACGCTGTCATGAAGATATGACGCTGGCATTTTCCATGTATCCCACATCCATTGAGGAACTGTTCGCCGTCGCGGACGCCAATCGGCTCATGCCGCCCAAGTCCACATGGTTTGAACCGAAGCTGCGTTCCGGCCTGTTTATCCATTCCTTGAAATGACAGAAAGCTCCCCCCTGCGAGCGGGGAAATTGTGTGATAATTGAAAAAAATATGGTATAACGGCAGAATATATGGTATTCTATACAATAAGACAGGCCGTTGCCATACGTGTCAGGAAAAGCGCCTGTTTTGCCGGATATCCGGCGATCAGGCGCCTTTTTTTGATACACGGGTATACGCTTTTTGAAGGGTGGTGACCCGGCGGCCAAAAGACATACAGGAGGTATGAAGATGGGGGAAAAATTATTTCAGTATATGCAGTGGCCGGAGATCGAAGCGATCGTCTACTCTGAGCACGACAGACCGAAACAGATACTGGGCACCCACGAGACAAAGGACGGTGTGGTCGTACAGGCTTTCTTTCCCGGCGCCCAGTCTGTCCGCGTGGAAAGCGACAGCCTGAAAGAGCCCGTCATGATGGAAAAAGTGGACGAGAACGGTTACTTCGCGGCTCTTATACCGGATCTGGATGTTTACGATTACCTCTATCGGGTGACCGAAGGAGACGGCCATTCGTTTAGCTGCCGGGACGCGTACGCCTTTGAGACGACGATCCAGGATGAAGATATCCGTAAGTTCCAGGCCGGCATCCATTATGAGATATATAAGGTTTTAGGCGCCCATTCCATGACGCTCCACGGCGTCCCGGGCGTTCGTTTCGCGGTCTGGGCCCCGTCCGCCATGCGTGTCAGCGTAGTGGGGGATTTCAATCAATGGGATGGAAGACGCCACCCGATGCAGCGTATCGACGGGGGAATACATGAACTGTTCATTCCCGGGCTGAAACCGGGCGACATCTACAAATACGAAGTGAAAGTCAAAAACGGCGACGTCATGCTCAAGACAGATCCTTATGGGACTCAGGGGCAGATGCGTCCGGACAACGCCTCCGTCATCTGCGATGTGGACGGCGTCTATGAATGGAAAGATAAGGAGTGGATGCGAAGCCGCCGCAGAAAAGACCTTCAAAAGGAGCCGGTATTCATCTATGAACTCCACCTGGGCGGCTTTGAAAGACCCGATGAGGACGACGGCCGGACGTTTTACAATTACCGTGAGCTGGCGGAAAAAGTGGCCGATTATGTGACTCAGATGGGATATACCCATATTGAGCTGATGCCGGTCATGGAGCATCCGCTGGATGAGTCATGGGGTTATCAGGTCACCGGTTATTACGCGCCCACATCCCGTTACGGCACGCCGGAAGATCTGATGTATTTTATCGATTATATGCACCAGAAGGGTATCGGCGTGATCCTGGACTGGGTTCCGGCCCATTTCCCGAGAGACCTGAACGGTCTGGCGAAGTTCGACGGAACACCCCTTTATGAATACCCGGATCCGAGGCGTGGGGAACATCCCCATTGGGGAACGCTGATCTTTAATTACGGCCGCCACGAAGTGAGCAATTTCCTTATCGCCAACGCCATGTACTGGGTAGAAGAATACCACGCGGATGGCCTGCGTTTTGACGCGGTGGCGTCCATGCTCTACCTGGATTACGGCCGCAACGACGGCGAATGGGTGGCGAACATGTACGGCGGCAAGGAACATCTGGAGGCCATCGAGTTCCTGAAACATCTGAATTCCATGATGAAAAAGCGGAATCCGGACGTGGCCATGATCGCGGAAGAATCCACGGCCTGGCCGAAGGTGACGGCGCCGGTGGAAGACGAGGGACTTGGGTTTGACTATAAGTGGAATATGGGCTGGATGAATGATTTCCTCGGCTTTATGCAGCTGGATCCCCTGTTCCGGAAAGGCGCCTACGGCAATCTTTTATTCAGCATGATCTACGCCTACAGCGAAAAGTTCATCCTCGTCCTTTCCCACGATGAAGTTGTCCATGGCAAAGGTTCCATGATCGGAAAGATGCCGGGGACATACGAGGAAAAATTCGCCAATCTCCGGCTGGCCTACGGTTTTATGACGGCCCATCCCGGCAAAAAACTGCTTTTCATGGGACAGGATTTCGCCCAGTTTACGGAGTTTAACGAAGCCAAATCCCTGGAATGGTTCATGCTGGAGTACGAAGCCCACCGGCAGATGCAGAATTATGTGAAAGATCTGCTGAAGCTTTATAAAGAATATCCGGCGCTGTACCGGTTGGACCACGATCCGGATGGCTTCGAGTGGATCAACAATATTTCGGCGGACGAAACGATCGTTGTTTTCCTCAGGAAGAACCGGAAACGGGATGAGACCCTTCTCGTTGTCTGCAACTTTACGCCGGTTGTCCGGAAGAACTATAAGATCGGCGTGCCTTTTGAAGGAAAATACAAAGAAATATTCAACAGCGACGCCAAAGTATACGGCGGCGAAGGCAATGTGAACCCGAGGGTGAAACCGTCAAAAGAAGATGAGTGCGACGAGCGGGAAAATTCGATCCGGATCACCGTTCCGCCGCTGGGCATCAGCATATTCCGGTGTACGCCTGAAAAGCTGAAAAAACCCGGACGGGGAAAGAAGGCGGCCGCGGAAAAGAAAAAGCCTGAAAAGAAAACAGTCGACGACAGCCAAAAAAAACCTGAAAAGAAAACGGCCAACGACAGCCAAATGAAATCTGGAAAGAAAGCGGCCGACGATGGCCAAAAGAAGCCGGTCAAGATCTCCGTTATGAAAAAAGAGACGGCGCCGGCAAAAGCCATACGCCGGCAGGTGGAAAAGCTGTCCTCCAAACGGACCCCGAAATCATCGGAAGATAAATAAGCGATAAAAAGAAACACTCTTTCTTTAGGGGAAAGGGTGTTTCTTTATGGCATATGGCTAAGACGATCCGGATAAGATCAGGACGGATCGGATGTTTCCAGATATTCCCGGCAGATATGAAGGACTTTTTCCATGGCTTCCCGACCCGGGGCGCCGATGGTATTGCGGGTATTGACGCAAGTTTCCATGGAAATGGCGTCATAGATGTCTTCTTCAAACACCGGGCTGGCCGCTTTGAATTCCTCCAGGGTAAAGTCGTCCAGCGCTTTGTGATGTTCGATGCCGTAGAGGACCAGCTGGCCGATGATGCCGTGAGCGTCCCGGAAGGGAACGCCGTGTTTGACAAGATAATCCGCCGCGTCCGTGGCGTTGGTAAAACCGTGGCGGGCGCTGGCGTTCATGGCTGCCCGGTTGACCTTCATCGTGTCGATCATGCCGGTGAAAAGCCGGATGCAGCCCTTCGTCGTGTCGATGGCGTCAAAGGTCAGTTCCTTGTCCTCCTGCATGTCTTTGTTGTAAGCCAGCGGAAGGGCTTTCATCGTGGTCAGGATGGACATGAGCGCGCCGTATACCCGTCCGGTCTTGCCGCGGATCAGTTCGGCAATATCCGGATTCTTCTTCTGGGGCATGATGCTGCTGCCGGTGGAGTAGGCGTCGTCCAGTTCGATGAACTGATATTCGTTGGTGTTCCAGATGATGAGTTCTTCGGAAAACCGGCTCAGGTGCATCATGATCGTGGACAAGGCGCTTAAAAACTCGATGATGTAATCCCGGTCGGAAACGGAATCCATACTGTTTAAAGTAGGACCGTCGAAACCAAGCAAACGGGCGGTCATTTCCCGGTCCAGGGGATAGGTCGTTCCTGCCAGGGCGCCCGCTCCGAGGGGGCAGGTGTTCATCCGTTTGTAAATATCGGCCAGACGGGAACGGTCCCGTTTGAACATTTCAAAATACGCGCCGGCGTGGTGGGCCAGCGTCAGAGGCTGAGCCTTCTGGAGATGGGTGAAACCGGGCATGTAGGTATCCAGATGGTCCTGCATGATCCGGTAAAGGACCTTTAACAGGTCGTAGAGCAGCGCGTCACATTCCCGGATCTCGTCGCGGACATAAAGCTTCATATCTAAAGCCACCTGGTCGTTGCGGCTCCGGCCGGTATGGAGTTTTTTGCCGGTCTCGCCGGTGCGTTCTATGAGCTTGGATTCCACAAAACTGTGGATATCTTCATATTCGGAGGTGATGTTGAGCGCGCCGCTTTCAATCTCGGAACGGATCCGTTTTAATTCGGTGACGATCGTATCCCGTTCTTCATTTGTAAGGATGCCCTGCGCGGCCAGCATGGTCACATGGGCGATGCTCCCGTCGATATCCTGACGGAAGAATTTCTGGTCAAAACCGATGGAAGCGTTAAAGTTATGTACAAGCTGATCCGTTTCTTTCGTGAAACGTCCGCCCCATAATTTCATAAAAGACAGCCTTCTTTCTATAAATGAGATTCACATGCCAAACGGGACGCGGGCCCCGTGAGTGTGTATCCATGATACCGTTTTTTTGTACAATTTGCAATAATAAATTCATTTTACCGTTTACAACGGAAAAGGGCTATGCTATAATGTGACGGTATGAGTCAACCTGTGTTCGGACAGCGGACACTCCAACCCTGTCTTGACACATGGCATTTTAAGTAAACAGGAGGAATAAAAACATGATCACAGCAGAGATGAAAAAAGAGATCATCGCGAAATACGGCAAAAACCCGGAAGACACAGGTTCACCGGAAGTTCAGATCGCGCTTCTGACCGCGCGTATTTCCGATCTGACAGAGCATCTGAAAGTACACAAAAAAGACCATCATTCCAGAAGAGGTCTTCTGAAAATGGTTGGCCAGAGAAGGGGATTACTGGACTATCTTAAGAGAAAAGATATCGAAAGATACAGAGCAGTGATCGAAAAATTAGGTTTAAGAAAATAATTTAAGATGTGGGATGGCACCGTCATCCCACTCTTTGTATCACTTTTTGTCAGATTTCACGGGATTTTATTCGAGACCACTGAAAAGCCGGCGGACGGCCGTCGTTTTTTCAGTAGTTTCGGAAGATCCCTGTGAAAATAAATAAATTTATTTTTATAAGGAGAGTACTTATGGCTAAGAATTTCAAAAGTTATTCCATGGAACTGGCCGGCCGTATGCTGCGGGTCGATATCGGCAGAGTAGCGGCTCAGGCCAACGGCGCCGCGTTCATGCACTACGGCGACACGGTTGTCCTTTCTACGGCGACAGCTTCAGAAAAACCGCGGGAAGGCATTGACTTCTTCCCCCTCAGCGTGGAATATGAAGAAAAAATGTATGCGGTAGGCAAGATCCCCGGCGGGTTCAATAAGCGTGAAGGAAAGGCGAGCGAACACGCCGTCCTCACATCCCGCGTGATCGACCGCCCCATGCGTCCCCTTTTCCCGAAAGATTACCGCAATGACGTGACGCTGAACAACCTTGTCATGAGCGTTGACCCGGACTGCAGTCCGGAAGTGACGGCGATGCTGGGTTCCGCCATTGCCACATCCATATCCGATATCCCGTTTGACGGTCCCATCGCGGCGACCCAGGTCGGCCTCATCGACGGCGAGCTGATCTTCAATCCCACGACGGACCAGAGAAATGTATCGGACCTGGCGCTCACCGTGGCGTCCACAAGAGAAAAAGTCATCATGATCGAGGCCGGCGCCAATGAAGTGCCGGAAGACAAGATGATCGAAGCGATCTTCGCGGCCCATGAACTGAACCAGCAGATCATCAAGTTCATCGACGTGATCGTCGCGGAATGCGGCAAGGAAAAACACAGCTATGAAAGCTGCAGCGTGCCGGAAGAAGTGATGGAGGCGATCAAAGCCATCGTTACGCCGGAGCAGATGGAAGAAGCCGTATTTACCGATGAAAAACAGGTCCGGGAAGAGAATATCCGTCAGATCAAAGATAAACTGGCGGAAGCTTTTGCCGATAATGAAGAATGGCTGGGATACATCGACGACGCGGTATATCAGTACCAGAAAAAGACCGTCCGGAAGATGATCCTGAAAGACCATAAACGTCCTGACGGCCGGGCGATCGACCAGATCCGTCCCCTTGCGGCGGAAGTGGACCTGATCCCGAGAGTGCATGGTTCCGCCATGTTCACGAGAGGACAGACGCAGATCTGTACAGTGACCACGTTGGCGCCCCTTTCCGACGCTCAGCGTATCGACGGACTGGATCTGACCGAGACATCCAAGAGATATATGCACCACTATAATTTCCCGTCCTACTCCGTAGGTGAGACAAAACCGTCCAGAGGACCGGGACGCCGTGAGATCGGCCACGGCGCGCTGGCGGAGAGAGCGCTTGTGCCGGTGCTTCCTTCCGAGGAGGAGTTCCCGTACGCGATCCGTACCGTATCGGAGACCTTCGAGTCCAACGGTTCCACATCTCAGGCAAGTATCTGCGCGTCTACCATGTCTTTGATGGCGGCAGGCGTGCCCATCAAAAAACAGGTGGCCGGTATTTCCGCGGGACTTGTGACCGGTGATACAGACGATGATTATATCGTCCTGACCGATATCCAGGGCCTGGAAGATTTCTTTGGCGATATGGACTTTAAAGTGGCGGGTACCCATGACGGCATCACCGCGATCCAGATGGATATCAAGATCCATGGACTGACACGGCCGATCATCGAAGAAGCGATCCGCCGGACAAAAGCGGCCAGAGAATATATCCTCAACGAGATCATGACGCCGGCCATCGCCGAGCCGAGAAAAGAAGTGAGCCCGTACGCTCCGAAGATCACCCAGATCATGATCGATCCGCAGAAGATCGGCGATGTGGTCGGCCCGAAAGGCAAGATCATCAACCAGATCATCGAGGAGACCGACGTTAAGATCGACATCAATGACGACGGTTCCGTTTCAGTATGCGGACTGGATCAGGCAAATATCGACAAAGCGATCGAGATGATCCGCATGATCGCTTCTGAATTCGAAGCGGGCAAGATATACACAGGCAAGGTTGTCAGTATCAAAGAATTCGGCGCCTTCCTTGAGTTCGCTCCGGGCAAAGAAGGCATGGTCCACATTTCCAAACTGGACAAGCACAGAGTAAACCGGGTGGAAGACGTGCTGACACTGGGCGACGTGATCCGGGTCAAATGCCTTGGCAAAGATAAGATGGGAAGGATCAGCTTCAGCAAAAAAGACGCGGACTGATCGGAAAGATAAAACGACGGGGGACACAGCTGTACATTTGCGGCTGTGTCCTTTTTTCAGCGGCGTTTTCGCGAAACGTTCGGTTTCATCCTTGCGGAGGAAATGAAATTCGAATACAATAGAAGTATCGGTATCATGTATGGAGGAGGAAACGTTGATGAAAGAATATATGTGTCCTTACTGCGACCAGCGAATGAAGAAAAAACACCGATGCGACAACTGTCACTCTTTTGTCTGGAAACCGGTGGAGATCGAAAGCCATCCGGAGGTTTTTATCGATCCCCAGGACGATCCCATATCCCAGGCCATTTCGGATGAAAAATACAACTACGGCAGTCCGTCCGGAAAACTGTCCGAGTATACGGTGGATATTCCGCCGCAGGACGGAAGTGGTGCAAAGAAAAAGAAGAAAAAAGAACGGAAGGAGCGTCCGGCCGGCACCCTGCTTTCCAGGATCGTGCTGATCGTGATCATCATCATCGTCCTGCTCTCCGTTATCGCTGAGTTTGGCGTTTTTGTCCGGAACGATACAGATGAGGATCTGTCCGAGGAACGGACGGAATTTTCCGCGGAAGAAGTGATCGAGGCGGGCGAGGAGTGCACAGGCGGTCATATGGATATCAACGCCCGGGATTTTATCGATCATCTGGAGTCCACACTGGGCGGAACGTATATCGACACGGGATATTATTCGGAGGATTCCGATAATTATGAATATATCTACCATTACCAGGATGTAGAAGAACGGATCAGCCATTTTAACACGGACCGGATGTACGGGCTTATGGATGAGCAATACGGATACTATATCATCGAATGGGACACGGTCACGGAACGCCTTCATCATATTGCTTTCAGCGTGGATCATCGGGCGGACGCCCTGGCCATGACCGCCAACGCCTGGACTTTCCTGTACCCGGAGGAGACGGACGCGGCAGGGCTCAATAAAGAGCTGGAGCGGGTGTTCGCGGCGGCGGAACAGGACGGGTATTATTCGGATTATGAGTCGAAATACGACTTTTATGTCAGTTATTCCGAGTACGAGGACGGAACCGGATCCTGGTATGTTTCCTTTGACGGCAAGGAATAGGCAAGGTCGCCTGATTGTGCGTGATTATAAACAATTTTCCATTGTTTCTTTCTTGACGAAGCAGAATGAAATGGATAGAATATATAGTAGTGAGTAATATAAGAAGATATATTTACTGCACAAATGAAAGGAGATTTTTTCAAAATGGCAAAAGTTATGAAAACGATGGACGGTAATACCGCTGCCGCGTGGACTTCCTATGCGTTCACAGAAGTTGCCGGTATCTTCCCGATCACACCATCATCCCCAATGGCTGAAGTAACAGACGAATGGGCTGCCAACGGAAGAAAGAATATCTTCGGCCAGCCGGTCAAAGTCGTTGAGATGCAGTCAGAAGGCGGAGCTGCCGGTACCGTACACGGTTCTCTGTCCACAGGCGCGCTGACAACGACCTATACCGCTTCCCAGGGATTGCTTCTCATGATCCCCAACATGTACAAGATCGCCGGCGAGATGCTCCCCGCTGTTTTCAACGTAAGTGCCAGAGCTCTTGCCACACACGCGCTGAACATTTTCGGTGACCATACAGACGTTATGGCATGCCGTCAGACCGGTTTCGCCATGCTGTGCTCCGGTTCCGTTCAGGAGACCATGGACCTGACAGCGGTCGCTCATCTTTCCGCTATCAAAGGCCGTATCCCGTTCCTGAACTTCTTCGATGGATTCCGTACATCCCACGAGATCCAGAAAGTAGAATGTACAGATTATGATGAACTGGCCAAACTGGTCGACTATGACGCGCTGGCTGAGTTCCGTAAGAACGCGCTGAATCCGGAACATCCGGTTGTTCGCGGTACCGCTCAGAACCCGGATATCTTCTTCCAGGGCATCGAGTCCAGAAACCGTTTCTATGACGCGCTTCCGGAGATCGTAGAAGAGTACTGCGCGAAGATCAGCGAGATGACAGGCCGCGAGTACAAGCTGTTCAACTACTACGGCGATCCGCAGGCTGATCGGGTGATCATCGCCATGGGTTCCGTATGTGACGCGATCAAAGAAACGATCGACTACATGATGGGCAAAGGCGAGAAAGTCGGCCTTGTTCAGATCCATCTGTATCGTCCGTTCAAAGTTGAAGCTTTCCTTGACGCTATCCCCGCGACAGCGACCAAGATCGCCGTACTCGACAGAGATAAAGAATGCGGCGCCATCGGCGAGCCGGTTTACATGGATACATGTACCGCTTTCTTCAAAGCCGGCCGTCAGGCTACGATCGTCGGCGGACGTTACGGACTTGGTTCCAAAGACGTTACACCGGGCCAGATCATGGCTGTTTATGAAAACCTTAAAGCGGACGCTCCGAAGAACAACTTCACCATCGGTATCAACGACGATGTGACCCATCTGTCCCTTGAGAGCATGCCGGAAGTTGACGTTGCGGGCGAAGGCACGACAAGCTGTAAATTCTGGGGCCTTGGCGCAGATGGTACAGTTGGGGCCAACAAGAACTCCATCAAGATCATCGGCGACCATACAGACCTTTACGCTCAGGCTTATTTCCACTATGACTCCAAGAAGTCCGGCGGCGTTACCCAGTCTCATTTACGTTTCGGTAAGAACCCGATCCGTTCTACATATCTGGTTAAGACAGCCGACTTTGTCGCATGTCATAATGAAGCTTATATCAAACTTTACGATATGCTCGACGATATCAAAGAAAACGGTATCTTCCTTCTGAACTGCGGATGGAGCGGCGAAGAACTGGAGAAAGAGCTGCCGGCTAAAGTTAAGAGAGCCCTTGCTCAGAAACACGTTAAATTCTACACCATCGACGCCACAAAGATCGCCGGCGAGATCGGTCTGGGCAACCGTACAAATACCGTACTTCAGGCCGCGTTCTTCAAACTGGCCAACATCATCCCGATCGAGGACGCTGTTAAATACATGAAGCAGGCGATCCTGAAATCTTACGGCAAGAAGGGCGAGAACATCGTCAACATGAACTATGCCGCTGTAGACGCGGGTGTTGACGGCGCGGTAGAAGTGAACGTTCCCGCTGAATGGGCGAACGCTGTTGATGAAGAAGTTAAAGAAACAAGACAGATCCCGGATTTCGTTAAAGACATCGTTATGCCGATGAACGCCTGCAAGGGTGACGATCTTCCGGTCAGCATGTATATCGGAAGAGAAGACGGACATTTTGAATCCGGTACGTCCGCTTACGAAAAACGTGGCGTTGCCGCTAAAGTTCCCACATGGGACGCGACAAAGTGTATCCAGTGTAATCAGTGTTCCTATGTATGTCCGCACGCGACGATCCGTCCGGTACTCCTGACAGAAGAAGAAGTGAAGAACGCTCCTGAAGGATTTGGCGCTGTAGCCGGAAAAGCTCAGGCGAAAGATTACTCCTTCAAGATGCAGGTATCTCCGCTTGACTGTCTGGGATGCGGAAGCTGCGCGAATGTTTGTCCGGTCAACGCTCTGACCATGGTTCCGCTCCATACTCAGATGGACGAAGCCAAGAACTGGGACTACGCTATGGATCTTCCGAAGAAGGCCAACCCGATGGACAAATACTCCGTAAAGGGCAGCCAGTTCGAGCAGCCGCTGCTTGAGTTCTCCGGAGCCTGCGCGGGCTGTGGCGAAACACCGTACGCGAAACTGATCACCCAGCTGTTCGGTGACAGAATGTACGTTGCCAACGCGACCGGATGTTCTTCCATCTGGGGCGCGAGCACACCGTCCATGCCGTATACAAAGAACGAAAAAGGACAGGGTCCCGCATGGTGTAACTCTCTGTTTGAAGACAACGCCGAGTTCGGTCTGGGTATGTATTTAGGCCAGAAACAGCGTCGTGAAGCTGTACGCGACATCGTTGCGGCAGCAGCTGAGAAAGCGCCGGCTGACCTGAAAGCCGCCATGGAAAACTGGATCGCTACCATGAACGATGGCGAAGCCTCCAAAGCGTCTTCCGCGGCTCTTCTGGACGCGGCGAAAGCTTATAACGGCGACGGCGAAGTGAAAGCTGCCTGTGAGACGATCGTGGCCAACGCGGATCTGCTCGTGAAGAAATCTCAGTGGATCTTCGGCGGTGACGGATGGGCTTACGATATCGGCTACGGCGGACTGGACCATGTACTGGCTTCCGGCGAAGATGTAAACGTATTCGTATACGATACAGAAGTTTACTCCAATACAGGCGGCCAGGCTTCCAAGTCTACTCCGGTGGGCGCGGTTGCCAAGTTTGCTGCTTCCGGTAAGAAACAGAAGAAGAAAGACCTTGGTATGATGGCTGTTTCCTATGGTTACGTATACGTGGCGCAGGTTGCCATGGGCGCGAACCAGGCGCAGCTTGTCAAAGCCCTGAAAGAGGCTGAAAGCTATCCGGGTCCGTCTCTTGTTATCGGATACGCTCCGTGTATCAACCATGGTATCAAGGGCGGCATGGCAGGCGCTCAGACACGTATCAAAGAAGCCGTTAACTGCGGTTACTGGCATATGTGGAGATACAATCCGTTGCTCAAAGCAGAGGGCAAGAATCCGTTCATCCTTGACTCTACAAGAGAGCCGAAAGGAAACTTCAGAGAGTTCATCCTCAACGAAGTACGTTATTCTTCCTTACAGCGGACATTCCCTGAAATCGCGGAGCAGATGTTCGAAAAGAACGAACAGGACGCGAAAGAAAGACTGGCTGGTTACATCAAACTCGCTGACGAGAAATGATCGGACTGTTTTTCAAAATATGATAGAGGAGCCGGCGTTTAAAAACGCCGGCTCTTTTTATCGTGCTTCTTCTTTCATCGTTTCTCCGGTGATATGTTCAGCCGCGGGATCGGTCGATTCCTTTTTTTCCGTTTCTTCTTTTTTATCTGTGCCGTCTTCCGTCAACTTGTCAAAAAGACTGGTTTCCACGGCATCTTTCCCACGTATATAAGCGCCCACCAACTTATCGTTCCAGTAACGCAGGATGGCGGTCGTCCCATCCGCCAGACCGTAGGTCTGAAGGCTTTCGTGCTTCCCGAGACTTTCATCGCCGGCTCCGACGAGATCTTCCACATCTTTCCTGTCCATTCCGGATGTCAATCCCATAAAGTGGTCCGATGTCAGATCGCCGCGGGTCTGGGAGGCGGCCGTGTCGCCGGAACCGCACGCGCTGAGAGCGAAAGCAAGGATGATGGCCGCGCCGGCCATTAGGATCTTTTTCATAAAAAAACCTCCTGTCAATGATCTTGTCTTTATCATTTACAGGAGGCTGTAAAATTATGTGTCCGCTTTTTTGATCGTTTTATACGCTTAAAGATCAGTTATACGATAAGCTGTCGGAAGGATAGACCGGATCGCAGGTCACGTTCAGACCAAGCTTGCGCAGTGTCTGATCTTCGCTCCGGGTAAGCATGATGGTGGAATGTGCCTGAAGACCGTTCAGGTTTTTGAGGGCTTCCATGGCCATCTGGGCGGTCGGATTGGTCACGGCGCTGATGCTCAAGGCCATGATCACTTCTTCCGCTTTAAGGGCGCTGTACTTGTTGTGGAGCGTATCTTTTTTCATGGAGATGATCGGCTCCAGGATGTTGGGGGAGATCAGAAGGATCTCGTCGGCAATGCCGGACATGACTTTGATGGTGTTCAGGATCGCGGCGCTGCAGGAGCTCATGAGCTCCGATTTTTTGCCGGTGACGATCTGTCCGTTTTCCAGTTCAATGGCCATAACGGAGCAGATATCATTGTCGATCAGCCGGCCTTTGTATTTTTCAGCCAGTTCCCGGGCAGGGCAAACGACGGAACGGTCGGTCTGCTTTAAGCCGACTTCCTCCATGATGAGCTGCATCCGCTGCATGACGTCTTCGTTGATCAGGCCTTTCTTGTAATCGCAGGCAGTTTTAAAATATCTGCGGATGATCTCCTGTTTGGAAGCTTCTTTGACCACATCGTCGTCGATGATGCCGAAACCGACCCGGTTCACGCCCATGTCGGTGGGCGATTTGTATACGGACTCTTTGCCGGTTATCCGTTCGATGATACGGCGGATGACCGGGAACATCTCCAGATCCCGGTTGTAGTTTACGGCGACTTCACCATAGGCGTCGAAATGGAAAGAGTCAAGCATGTTGACGTCTTTCAGGTCGACGGTGGCGGCCTCATAGGCAATGTTCAACGGGTGCTTCAAAGGTACATTCCATACGGGGAATGTTTCAAATTTGGAATAGCCGGCCGTCTTGCCCAGCCGGTTTTCGTGATAGAGCTGGTTCAGGCAGGTTGCCAGCTTGCCGCTTCCCGGACCGGGAGCGGTAACGACGACGATGGGTTTTGTCGTCGTGATGTAAGGATTGCTTCCGTAGCCTTCAGCGCTGACGATGGCGTCCACATCCGTGGGATAACCTTTGATGGCGGAATGGGTATAGACCTTGATATTGCGCCGTTCCAGCTTGTTGATAAAGACGGTCGTCGCCGGCTGTCCGCTGTAGCGGGTGATGACGACGCTATTTACCTCAAGACCGTAATCCCGCAGATCGTCGATCAGATGGAGGACTTCCATGTCGTAGGTTATGCCGAAATCTCCCCGCATTTTATTCCGCTCGATGTCGCCTGCGTAAACACAGATCAGGATCTCGGACTGGTCTTTCAGTTTCTGAAGCAGTTTGATCTTCGCGTTCTCGTCGTATCCCGGCAGGACTCTTTTCGCGTGGAGGTCGGAGATGAGTTTGCCGCCGAACTCCAGGTAGAGTTTGTCATAGTTATGGACGCGTTCGAGAATGTACTTGGATTGTTCTTTGATATATTTATCCGCGTCAAATCCCTTTTTCATAAATCTGCACCCCTTATATGATCAAGATGAGTCGTTTCACAATTCATTAATTATACACGATTCCCTTTGAAATGACAATTCCTTTTTCAAATGAGGACTTTGCCTTCACGGCAATATAGTGTATAATTTCTGTAAGTTAAAAAATGGAGCGATTGGATGATCTACGAAAAAACACTTAAAAACACGATCAAACTGGTCATGGAGGAACTTCCCTTTTACCGGTCGGTTTCCGTGGGCGTATGGGTCCGGGCCGGATCCATGTACGAGACAGGAAAAGACAACGGCATGGCCCACGTGATTGAGCATATGCTGTTTAAAGGAACGGAAAGCCGGAGCGCGGAAGCGCTGGCCGATGAGATGACGGCCCTGGGCGGCAATATGGACGCGTTCACATGCAAGGACTGTACCTGCTATTACGCGAAAACGTTGGATATTTATCTGGAAAATGCGCTGGATATCCTGAGCGATATGATCATCCGATCCCGGTTTGACGCAAAAGACCTGGAAAAGGAACTGGGCGTGATATCCGATGAGATCGATCTGTATGAAGACTCGCCGGAAGACCTGGTCCATGAACATCTGCAGATGGAAGCCTGGAAAGATCATCCGCTGGGTTACCTTATTTCCGGAAGCAAAGACGTGGTCACCCGTTTTACCCGGGAAGATGTGACGGCATTTTTTCACCGGTTTTATACAGGAGAGAACGTGGTCCTGTCCATAGCGGGCCATTTTGACAGAAAACAGGCGGAGGAGCTGGCCGAAAAGTATTTCGGAAGCCTTGAAAAGGGCGAACGGATTTCGGCGGGAGCGCCGCCGCGTTTTACGCCCTGTGTCTGGCTGAAGGAAAAAGATATCGAGCAGACCCATATGACCTTGGCCTTTGACTGCTGTACCAACGTGAGCGGGGAGCGGTACGCGCTGACCCTGGTCAACAGCCTTCTGGGCGGCAATATGAATTCCCGCTTTTTTATGAAGATACGGGACCTTTTAGGTTTGACCTATTCCATTTATTCCTACGGCAGTTCTTATGAAACAGCCGGATTGTTCCAGATATACGCGGCCATGAGCCCGGAGGCGTCGCCG
>CALWEE010000004.1 GCA_944376975.1 uncultured Lachnospiraceae bacterium | reverse complement strand
CTACGATACGGAGCTGGGCCAGGGCGGCGTCAATGTGTCCGGCGGTCAGAAACAGCGTCTCTGTATTGCCCGGGCGATCCTTAAATCGCCGAAAGTGCTCATACTGGACGATTCCACGAGCGCTGTGGATACGGCGACAGAGGCCCGCATACGGGAGGGGCTGGCCCATAAGCTGCCCCATATGACCAAGATCGTCATTGCCCAGCGGATCTCATCGGTCATGCACGCGGATCAGATCGTGGTGCTGGATGAAGGACGTATCCACGCCATAGGCGACCATGAAACGCTTCTTAAACAGGACGAGATCTATCAGGATATTTATTATTCTCAGAAGGAAGGGGCGATGTTGTAATGGCACGATATTTTGGATACAAACGGCCCAAAGACACGAAGAAAGCGCTGAAAGCGATCTTCCATTACCTGGGATTCCACAAATGGATGTTGGCGCTCGTCATCCTGCTGATCGTCATCAGCACCGGGGCGAACATCACCGGGACCTACCTTCTGAAACCGATCATCAACCGATATATCATTCCGGGAGACGCGAAGGGGCTTTTAAAAGCCCTGATCCTTATGGGGATCATGTACGGATGCGGCGTGGCGGCCACTTACGGCTACACTCAGCTCATGGTCCATACTTCCCAGAAGGTGATCCGGGAGATACGCCGGGATCTGTTCCGGCATATGCAGAAACTTCCGGTCAGCTATTTTGATACCCATACCCACGGCGAACTGATGAGCCGTTTTACCAATGACGTGGACACGGTCCAGGAAGCGCTCAACAACAGCTTTTCCCTGATGATCCAAAGTTTCCTCATGCTCACGGGGACCATCACCATGCTCCTGGTCCTCAGCGTCCGGCTGTCCGTCGTCGTGTTCCTTTTCCTTGCCCTGATGATCGCGTTCATCCGGTACAACAGCAGGCGGAGCAAAGCCTACTTTAACCGGCAGCAGGAGTGCCTGGGCGACATCAACGGATTTGTGGAAGAGATGGTGGCCGGCCAGAAGGTGGAAAAGGTCTTTAACCATGAAGCGGCGGATTTTGAAATATTCTGCCGGAAAAACGAAGAACTGCGGCGGGCTTCCACAAAGGCGCTCACCTACGCGTCCATGACCATCCCAACGGTCGTCAGCCTGTCTTATATCAATTACGCGGCGTCTGCCTGCATTGGCGGCCTGTTCGCCATAAGCGGCATTGTGGATCTGGGAACGCTGGCTTCTTATCTTGTCTATGTACGTCAGAGCGCCATGCCCTTCAACCAGTTTACCCAGCAGGTCAATTTCCTTCTGGCGGCCCTTTCCGGCGCGGAACGGATATTTGAAATGATGGATGAACCGATGGAGGTCGACGAGGGAACTATAAAACTGACCAATGTTCATATATCTGAAGACGACCGGATGGCGCCTTGTGAAGACTATACCGGAGATTTTGCCTGGACATGCCCGGACGGCCGGCTCATCCCGCTGAAAGGAGACGTCCGTTTTGATCATGTGACCTTTGGCTACACGCCGAAAAAGACGATCCTGAAAGATATCAGTCTTTACGCGAAGCCGGGACAGAAGATCGCGTTCGTCGGATCCACCGGAGCCGGCAAGACGACGATCATCCAGCTGATCAATAGGTTTTATGACGTGACGGATGGCCGGATCACCTATGACGGCCTGGACGTGCGGGATATCAAAAAAGACGATCTGCGCCGGTCCCTTTCCATGGTCATACAGGATACCCACCTGTTTTCCGGCACCATCGCGGACAACATCCGCTATGGACGGCTGGACGCCACAGATGAGGATGTGGAAGCGGCGGCGAAAGTGGCCAATGCCGATTCGTTCATCCGGCGGCTTCCGGACGGTTATCAGACGGTGCTCCACAGCGATGGCGGCAATCTGTCCCAGGGGCAGCGGCAGCTTTTGTCCATTGCCCGGGCGGCGATCTCCAGGCCGCCGGTCCTCATTCTGGATGAGGCGACCAGTTCCATCGATACCCGGACGGAACGTCTCATCGAAAAAGGCATGGACGCGCTGATGAACAATCGTACCGTTTTCGTGATCGCCCACCGGCTTTCCACCGTCCGCAATTCCAAAGCCATACTGGTGCTGGAACAGGGTGAGATCATCGAGCGGGGCAGCCATGATGAACTGGTGGGAGCGAAGGGCCGTTACTATAAGTTGTATACGGGACAGTTTGAACTGGAATAAAGGAGTGGATGCTTATGCGGGAAAATATCCGGGATATTTTGTTTCAGATGGATATGGACAGACGGCAGGCCATGCGCCCGTATTTCACGCGGATCGGTCTGACCGTTGGTCAGGGACAGCCGAGGACGCTGGACGCGCTGCTCGCGTGCGGGCCGATGAACCAGCGAGAACTGGCGGAAAAGTGCCGGATGGACGTGACGACCATGTCCCGGACGCTGGATCGGATGGCGGCTGCCGGGCTGATCTTACGTGAGGAAAATAAGGATTGCCGCCGCTCCTATCGGATCGTGCTGACGCGGGACGGAGAAGCGATGGCGAAAAAAGTCCGGGAAGGCTTCCTGGAAATGAACCGGCTTATGGAAGAAGGCTTTTCGGAAGAAGAACTGAAAATACTGCGGGGATATCTTATACGGATCCGGGACAACATACGCGGCAGAGGCCAGATCCTGGACGGAGAGCCCGCGTCACAAGGAGGAAATAAAGATGCAATATGAGATCAAAGGCGGTAATCTTCCGGTCGTTATATGCCGGCTGGAAAACGGTGAAAGTATGATCACGGAGCGGGGATCCATGAGCTGGATGTCCCCGAATATGGAGATGCGTACAAGCGGAGGCGGAAGCCTTGGGCGGGCGTTCGGCCGGCTGATGTCGGGGGAGGCTATCTTCCAGAATATCTACACGGCCCGGGGAGGAAACGGGATGATCGCGTTTTCCTCCAGTTTTCCCGGTTCCATCCGTCCGGTCCAGATCGGGCCGGGACAGGACCTGATCGTCCAGAAGTCGGCTTTCCTGGCTTCGGAGGAAGGCGTGGAGCTTTCGGTATTCTTCAATAAAAAACTGGGGACAGGTTTTTTCGGCGGGGAAGGGTTTATCATGCAAAGGCTTTCCGGACAGGGAACGGCTTTTCTGGAGATCGACGGATCGGCGGTGGAGTATGAGCTTTCGGCCGGTCAGCAGATCGTTGTGGATACCGGTTTTTTGGCGGCCATGTCCTCCACCTGCACCATGGAGATCAGTCAGGTCAAAGGGGTGAAAAACGCTTTATTTGGCGGGGAGGGCCTGTTCAATACCCTGGTCACCGGCCCGGGACATTTGATCTTGCAGACCATGCCGGTGAGCGATGTGGCCAAGACGCTTTCGGCGTTTATGCCATCGCCGAGACAATCTTAAGAACAAAACGGGAAATATAAACGAAAAGCGAAAAAAGCAGGGCGTCCGAAAACGGACGCCCTGAGTCATGTTAGGATAGATCGCGGGAACTATGCTTTTTTACGCTGTTTTGCCAGATATACAAGGCAGCCGATCACGATGACAGATCCGATGGCGATCAACGCGTAAACAAGACCGGTGCCCGCGTATGTGGTACCGGGCGTATGCACGCGGATCTCACACACATTCCATTCCGCGATGGCGGCCATGATGCCGCAGAGGATGCCGCCAAGGTAGAGATTGCCCGTTTTCTGATAAATGATGCGGCAGACCAGTATGGCAACAAATACGAATCCCGGGAAAGCGTATACGGCTGTGCCCGCGGAAGCCAGGCCGCCGAACATGGGATTGGAGCCGGTTGCCTTGAAGATACCGTAAACATAGCACAGTATGAACAATGTGGGTATGGACGCGATCAGGCTGATCAGGATATTGGACAGGATCTTCCATTTGCCAAGTACCCGGGTGTAATTGAAGGCGTTGACGCTGATGGACATGGCCACATAGAACATGATATACATCGGCGCTACAAGGATCATGCCCGGGATCCGGTTGGTCCCGAATTTCATGAAGCCCCAGTAGATGAAAAGGAAATTCACGTCCACAAGATAGTCTACAGTAAAGACGATCAGGAGCATGGCGGCTACGGTGATCAAAACCGCGGCGATCGTCTTTAAAAAGCTCTTGAAACTGAGGACGAACCCGCTGGCGTTCAGGTCAAACCCGATCTTTTTGCCGAAGCAGATATAAAAGATCGTGGACAGGACGATCGTTACGGCGCCGCAGAGCAGGGCGATCAGTCCGTGGTAGGTCGGATTGGCTGAAGTAAACAGCGCGTCCCGGTAAGAAGCAAGTCCCTGGCTGTTCAGGAACCAGATGACAAAGATACTTAAGACGATGCCGGCAAGCTGGGTCAGCCAAAACCAGGCGCGGGCGGATCCGGACGCTACCGGACGCAGTTCCTGGGCGCCCCGGTTCGCGGTGGCAAAGGCCCTGGCGCGGGAAACGAGCCATATGCTCAGGCTTGCTCCAAAAGTGACCAGACCGGCGAGGGCGATCAGTTTGAACACATTCCAGATCGTATACGTATAGCTGCTGTTAGACAGCGTGCTTTCGGTGGGCATGACACGGTCAAAGAACTGCAGGACCCGGTTCATGACCAGCGGAGAATACCAGCCGGACATATGGGTTTCATTGGATACGAAGATCTGGCGCGTGCCGGTGGCGTCGCCGTAATCTTTTTCATAAACGGTTTCCGCGACGCGCTGTTCAGGCGTATTGGCCGGATCTTCCCCGAAATACAGGAAAGACTGGGCGCTGTTGTTGATCACGTATTCCGCCGGGCTGGACAGGTTTTCGGCGTATTTATTGGCATCGTTGGAATATGTGCCGTCGTCGCCCGCTTTTTCCGAAAAGAAGAATTCATCGTTTTTATCGGCCAGTACAGCCACGTCACGGGCGCCGTATACATCGGTGTAGCCTTCTGTATTGCGGACGATGGGGTCGCTGTGGATCAGGAAGATTGCCTTGACCACGTTCAGTTCCGCGTTGTCACATTCCAGCGCTTCACCGGCAGCTTTGCCGCCCCGGGAATAACCCAGAAGGGATATACGGTCTGTATCCACATAAGGCAGTGTTACGCCATAGCGGACCGCGTCATATAATCCGCGGCCCTGGGTGAGCCACTGGTCGTCCGGAAGGGCTTCCGACTCGCCCATGCCGTACATATCCACGCCGACAGCCACATAGCCCCGGCGGGCCAGTTCGATACAGTAATGCTGGATCTCTTCTTTGTTGTTGTTTCCCCCATGCTGTACAAAAATAGTCGGCGCCGGCGTTTCCGCCGTGGCGGTTTCAGGGACATAAACATCCATGGAAAGGGTATAGCCCGATTGGGAATCGATACTCACATTCCGGATATCTACTTTGCCGAAATCTGTTTGGAGCGCTTTCGCTCCAAGGATGCCGACGATCATCATAAGGATGCTGATGATGATGGCAATGCCCTGTTTTGACAGCTTTTTCATAAAAATCCCTCCTCTTGACCGATCCTTCCCCCAAAGGATCAAAAGATTTAATTAAGAAACATAAATTGTTTCTTTGAGAAATAATTATATATTATCTGAAATAAAAAATCCATTGGCAGAAAAAACAAAAAATAAAAAGAGTTTTTTGGCATTTTGCACGACGATTTTTAGCTGGGCGGTAGGTAGAAATGATGATATAATCTTAGAAAAGGCAAGAGGGAAATGAGGTATCGGGTATGGAACTGAAATGGATGGGAAAATACAGGGATTTTTTTGAATATTTGTATTATTACATAAACACGTATGAACAAGTCTATACGATACAGGGGTTCCATGAAACGTCGGTGGAATGTTCCATCGCCCAGATCCAGATATTGGAATATATACTGGAAAATGAAGAACGGAACCAGAAGATGGTCCAGGTCGCCAGGCGGCTGGGCGTTTCCGCGGCCACTTTTTCCAAAAATGTGAAGAAGATGACGGAAAAAGGGCTGCTGGAAAAATATCAGAAGGAAAATAACAAAAAAGATATCATCGTTAAAGTGTCCCCTCTTGGCCGAAAGGTCTATGAGGAGTACGTGGAAGGCCTGATGGATATGCGTTTCCGGGAAACATTCCAGATACTGGACACCATACCGGACCGGTACGTGGAGAAGATCGCCCGGATCTTCAAACTGAACGCGGACAGTCTGGAGAGACAGCGCCTTCAGATGAAAGAGAAGAAAAAAAGAAGGGAACAGAAACGGCCTGTTCCCAAAGAAAAGCTGATAAAAATCGGATGACCTTCTATTGACATAACAGAAGCGGTCATTTACAATCTTAATCTATAAATTGAACGCGTACCGGATAAACGAAAGGACAGCGTCCGGATGCGGGGAAAAATCGGTGACGATCAGGTAAAAGGGCGTCAGCCCCTCATAGACCGGGTTGTTCCAGGCCCGTTTCATAAAGCGGGACTCAGACAGGTCGATGGCGCATACCTGCGCGCTGCCGTCGGCATTGGTGAAGGTGGTCAGGGCGTCGCCCAGATCTTCTTTCATATCTTCCGGCAGAAAATCTTCCAGGTCTTTCAGGGGAAGCAGCGACGCGTAGTGCTCGGCCAGATCCGGCGTGGTGATGAGAAAGTCCAGGCTCTGATTGGCGGTAGTGGCCGCGATCTGTCCCTGGCTGCCCACGACATAATCGACGGAGGAATCCAGGTCCACATACAGCGACGCGTCGAAGACGATGCGCTCCTTGGAAGCGTCGATGCCCAGGTAATCGGCGAACTGGGATGTGACCGTGTCCGTATCGAACAGCCGCCAGTCGTCGTTGGTGGCGAAGCCGAGGATCACGTTTTCTTTGGTCCCCTGGTAAAAGACGTCGCACAAAAACAGGACCAGGACGACGGCGCAGACGGTGAGAAAGATCTGCCAGCGGTAGTAGTCGAAGATATAGGAAAGCTTTTTCCTGAAAGTCATGCTTTTTAATTTTTCCCTTTCAAGACGCCACTTGTTTTTCGTGTTCCGAAGGTTCATGGTGAGGACTCCCTTGTGTTTTTGTCATGTATTGTATCACAGGTCCTCTGAAAATGACAATAGCTTTTACGGCGGAGAGAAAAGAGAAGGGTCCGAAAGGCGCGCGTGATGACAGGAAAGGACGATAGATATGAATCGAATTTTTGACCCGGAAAACCGTTTTTGGATGTTTATGTCCAAGATCGCCGATGTGCTGTGCATCAGCCTGCTGTGGCTGATCTTCTCCATACCGGTGGTGACGATCGGCGAGTCGACGACGGCTTTGTTCCAGTTTACGCTGAAACAGTCCGCCAACGAAGAAGGCTATGTATGGCAGACGTTCTGGAGCGCTTTCCGTAAAAACTTCAAACAGGCCACGATCATATGGGTGCCGGCGCTGCTTTTGGGCGCGCTGCTGATCGTGGAAGCCTACGTCTGCATCGCCATGGGGACCGCCTTTTCCAATATGCTGTTCTTTGCCTTTGTCCTTCTGGGGATCTTGTATCTGCTGATCCTCATGTGGGTCTTTCCCATCATCGCCTTGTTTGAAGTACCGACGAAAAAAGCGTTGGGGAACGCCTTCATCATGGCGGTGGGCAATCTGCACGTCAGCATCACCATCGCGGTCATAGCGGCCGGACTGACATGGGTGTTCAAGCACGTGCCCATCCTGTCCGTGTTCGGCATGGGATTTTTCGCGTTTTTTTCTTCATATTTTTATCGGAGCGTATTCCGAAGATATATGGAAGACGAAGGTGATATAAGCCCCCGCTGACCGGCTGGCGGGGCTTTTAAACGCCGGATTTGTCAGTGGATTTTCAATGTTCTGTAAAACAGCTTGTGCAAAATGTATAAAACAAAACAGGGCTGAATAAATATATTTCAAAAAAATGTCAAAAAAGTCTTGCGGCGGTCTATATTCTGTGTTAATATATAGACATAAATTGAAAAGGAAAAGACAGTTGCTGGACGAAGAGGAAAAGAGTAGAGGCAAAGTGGGGAGAGAGAAATTCCGCAGTATTGTCGACTATTCTTTTTTCATTTCAGGGGCACACGCTGTATCTGCGCAGAAAAACAGCGAAAGGACGTCTTTTGCGCGCCTGGAAAGGTAAAGCACGCTGTCTGTTTTCTATAACCCCGGGGTGGTGACCCGGTAGAGGCATTAACATCATCAAAGAAGGAGAGAGGGACATGAAGAAATTATTTGCAGTTTTAATGGCAGCTGCGATGTGCATGTCTGCGATGACAGCATGCAGCGGCGGCGGCAGCACAGGAGTTACGCCGGAGACGCAAGGCGAAACACAGGCGGCCTCCACAGACGCTTCAGACTATGAAGTAACGGAACCGATCACGATCACATGGTGGCACGCGATGGAGGAACAGTACACAGACCTTTTGAACGAAGTTATCGATGAATTTGAAGCTTCTCAGGATCTGATCACCATCGACGCTCAGTACATGGGTTCTTACTCTGAACTGAACGAAAAACTGGCGACAGCTCAGGCGGCGGGCGAAGGCCTTCCGGCGATCGCGATCGCCAACACGCCTTATGTAGCTCAGTATGGCGAGAGCGGCATGGCTGAAAACCTTGACCCGTACATCGAAGCGACAGGCTTTGACGCCAGCGACTTCGGCGCAGGTATGCTGGAAGCTGCTCAGTACGACGGCAAACAGGTATCTCTGCCGTTCCAGATCTCAACACAGGTTGTTTATTACAATGCCGACATGGCAAAAGAACTTGGCGTAGAGATTCCGGAGAAATTCTCCGATATGACAGAGTTCCTTTCTAAAGTAAGTATCGTGAACAATGGTACCACAGAACGGTACGGAACCATCGTTCCGGGCTGGGACCAGTGGTATTTTGAAACATTCTACCTGAACAACGGCGTTAAGATCGTTAATGACGACGGACTTTCCTCTGACCTGGACAGCGAAGCGGCGATCAATGTGGCTTCCACGATCAAAGAGTGGTGCGACAACGGTTACGCGTATTTCGCGACAGGCGAGACGGCTTCTGACGATATGAGACAGGCTTTCATTGACGGAAGAACTTTCTCCGTACTGCATACAAGTTCCATATATAACACATATGTAGACAGATGTGATTTTGAAGTTGGTATGGCATGGCTTCCGGGCGGCGACGACGGCTCTAAGCTGTCCGAGATCGGCGGCAACGTACTGTTCATCCCGGCGAAAAACGATCAGGCAACAAAGAACGCTGCTTGGCAGTTCATGCAGTTCCTTGAGAGCAAAGAAATGAACATGAAATGGGCGGAAGGCACAGGCTATATGCCGACACGTAATTCTGTTCTGACAACAGAAGAAGGTCAGGCATTCCTGGAAAAGAAACCGGCATTCCAGTGCATTTTTGACAACCTGAACGAGATCCAGCCTCGTATCCAGAATCCGGCTTGGGATAACCTCGCTACGATCTGGAAGAACGGCATGGCTGAGATGATCAACGAAAACATGGATGTGACATCATCTATGCAGGAAATGACCCAGGAGATCAACGAAGTTCTGGAAGATCAATAATAGCTAATTATCCAGGGGGTCTTCCGAAAAACGGAAGGCCCTCTGCTGACTGAATGGAAGGGGATTTGTATGAGTAATAGTAAAACGGCGGCTCCCCCCGCAGGGGCGAGGAAACGGCGCAAGTCCACGTCAGCATGGCTGGATTTCCTGTGTGTGTTACCGGCATTGGCCTTTTTGCTGGTATTTATTTACTACCCGATCGTCGATCTGGTCCGGATCAGTTTTACGGACTGGAACCTGATCAAACCTCAGTACAATTATGTTGGATTTGACAACTGGATCTGGCTTTTTACAGGATCCGGTACAAAATATCTTTTAAATTCTCTGAAAGTTACGGTATTATATACTGCCGGTGAGCTGGCTGTTACGATTATCGGCGGTATTATTTTTGCCTTGATATTTAATCGCATGACCAAGTTTTTCGGTACCATGCGTGCCATCGTATTCGTTCCCAAATACGTGGCCATGTCCTCCGCGGCGGTTATCTTCCTGTGGATCTTCAATAAGAACACAGGTATCCTCAATCATTTCCTTGGAATATTGGGCATCGCTCCGGTTGACTGGCTGGGTGACCGGAACATCGCGCTTCTTTCCGTATTGATGCTTACCGGATGGCGCGCTATTGGATATGGTATGATGATCTACCTGTCAGCCATGATGGGTATTTCCAAAGATTATTATGAAGCGGCTTCCCTGGACGGCGCGAACGCGTTCCAGCGGTTCAAGTCCATTACGCTTCCGCTTCTTTCACCGACGACCTTGTTCCTGTTCGTAACCACTTTTATTTCTGCCATGAAGGTATTCCAGTCTGTAGATATCTTGACATCCGGTGGACCTTACCGTTCAACGGAAGTTCTCGTTTACCTGGTATATCAGTACGCGATGCGAGATTTCCGTATCGACCGGGCAGCGACGATCGCGATCGTATTCTTCATACTTCTGCTGATCTTTACGGCGGCGACGATGAAAGTATCGAATAAGAACGTGCATTATGATTCTTAATGGGAGGCGGAAATATGAGTAGTCAGACAACAACGATCAGTATCGCGAAAGAAAACGCCAGCGCCATAAGAAGAAGGAAAATATTAAAAGTGATCCAGTACGTGATCGCCATCGTGGTCACCCTGATCATGATCTTCCCTCTTTACTGGATGATCGTTTCTTCGTTTAAATCTCAGGATGAGATCCTGGCCACCATACCGACGCTGTGGCCCCAGGAATGGCATCCGGAAAATTACTCGAATGTGTGGAGTAAAGCCAACTTCGCCGAATATTATCTGAACACGATCATCATGACAGCCGGTATCCTTGTATGTCAGATCGTCAGCGGCGTTTTCGCGGCTTACGGTTTTTCAAAAGGTAAATTCAGAGGACAGAATGTGCTGTTCCTCGTTGTACTTGGCGCGTTGATGATCCCGATCCAGGTAACGTTCATACCTCTGTATCTGATGTGTGCCCGTTGGAACCTGGTCAATACGTTTATCGGCCTGATGCTTCCGGAAATGGTATCGCCTTATTACATATTCATGCTAAGGCAGACGTTCATGGCCGTGGACGACAGTTATCTGGAAGCGGCCCGGGTTGACGGCATGGGCCGTGTGGGCGTCATAACCAAGATCCTGGCCCCCATGTGTAAGTCCACGATCCTGACGACGACGCTGGTAACCTTTACCAACGGCTGGAACTCTTACTTCTGGCCGAAGATCGTTGCCGGTACAGGAGAAAAGACCGTCCTGACCATCGGACTGGCAAACCTGAAAAACACGTTTGCGGGACAGTCTACTATGAACAACCATGAGATCATGGCCGGAGCCGTTATGGCCATCCTGCCTGTTGTCATCCTGTTCTTCATATTCCAGAAATATATGTTGACAGGTTACTCCAAGGCTGCTATGAAGTAAACGGAAAGCGTATAGAAATAACAGGGAGGAGACAGCGGCATGAACGAGTATTATGTGGAATGGATGATCGAAAGAAAGCTGCCGGCGGCGCTTGCCGTCATCCGGGTGGCCATGATCGTCCTGACAGTGCTGGTCTTTATCTGTTCGTTCCTGTTTTTTCCGTTGGGCGCGGTCATTGGTTTTCTGATGGTCATCGTGGATGCCGCGTTGATGCTTTTTAAAACACTGGAGTATGAATTTATATTTGTCGGAGACGATCTGATGATCGACCGGATCTTCAACCGGAGCTTCCGCCGCAGAGCGTATAAATGCGCCATGAAAGACGTGGAGATCGCGGCGCCGGAAGGTTCGGACAGACTCAAAGATCACGATCGCGTGAAACCGGAAAAAAGTTACCGGTTCACATCCCGTCAGGAAGGGAGCGCGTGCTGGGTCCTGTACATATGTGAGGAAAACGCCGGCGGAAGACGCGTCCGTCTGTGCATCGAGCCGGACAAGGCGCTGCTCAACGCGATCCGGCTGACGGTATCTCCGAGAAATTATTTCACGGATTAAAAAAAGCGATAAGTGGATCCGGATGACCGGATAACAAATTAATACAAAATGGAGGCTGTAAGATGGCAAGTTTATCATTAGAGCATATCGATAAAGTGTATGACAATGGATTTCAGGCAGTAAAAGATTTTAACCTGGAAATAGAAGATAAAGAATTTATCATATTTGTCGGACCGTCCGGCTGTGGTAAATCCACAACGCTCCGGATGATCGCGGGTCTGGAAGATATCACGTCCGGTACCTTAAAGATCGGCGACCGGATCGTCAACGATGTGGAACCGAAAGACCGGGATATCGCCATGGTTTTCCAGAACTACGCGTTGTATCCGCATATGACGGTGTACGATAACATGGCGTTTGGTCTGAAACTTCGGAAAGTGCCGAAGGATGAGATCAAAAAGAAAGTGCTTGAAGCGGCGAAGATCCTTGACCTGGAAAAACTCCTTGACCGTAAGCCGAAGGCTTTGTCAGGCGGTCAGAGACAGCGTGTGGCCATGGGCCGGGCGATCGTGCGGAATCCGAAGGTATTCCTCATGGACGAACCGCTTTCCAACCTGGACGCCAAGCTGAGAGTTCAGATGCGTCTGGAGATCTCCAAACTGCATCAGAAACTGGGCACGACGATCATCTATGTTACCCATGACCAGACAGAGGCCATGACACTGGGAACACGGATCGTTGTCATGAAAGATGGCGTTGTGCAGCAGGTGGATACACCTCACAATCTGTATCATGCTCCGTGCAACCTGTTTGTTGCCGGATTCATCGGATCGCCCCAGATGAACTTCCTTGACGCGACAGTAAGAGTCAGAGGAAAAGAAGTTTATCTGGAACTGGAAGGCCAGGAGATCCTTCTTCCGGCGAGCAAGGGCGATAAACTGATCCAGGGCGGCTATGACGGCAAGACCGTTGTCATGGGTATCCGTCCGGAAGACGTTTACGATTCCCAGCTGATGGTCAGCACAAGCCACGCGGTTTACGAAGAAACCGTCCGTGTATATGAGATGCTCGGCGCGGAAGTATTCCTGTACTTTGATTTTGCCGGAACGAACATGACGGCACGGGTCGATCCCCGTACAAACGTGCGCGCCGGCGACAAGGTAAAATTCGCGCTGGATATCAATAAGATCCACATCTTTGATAAAGAGACGGAAGCGACCATCACCAACTAAGACTCTCTCCTTTTCAGGGATGGCACAGGAGTATATAAGGGGTGGGAGGTATACTCGGATATAAACTGTTTCTACCTATTTATATGTATCCCATATAATAATAAGAAATAGACAGGCAGAGCCTGCGGTTGTCCGTTCGGACGGCCGCGGGTTTTGTCTTTTTCTATATTGAACGGCATTTTGTCGGATAAAAAAGCGATGTTAAAGGGAGCTGCGTCGGCGGAATAGAAAGAAAAATGATAATAAAAGCATTTTCCCTGTTCCCTATTTCGCTGATATCATATATAATGATGAATCAGATAACTGCCGCAGCGCAAGGGAGGAGTAAAAATGAAACGCGGAAAGATCATTATGATCATATGTATGAGCATTATCTTTGTCGGTTTATCCGGGCTGGCCGCCTGGGCGATCCTGGGTCAGCATGGCGACGAGACGCCGGGCAGCCAAGCGGTCGTATCGGAAGGGACCGGTGAAGATCTGATGGCCGGGGAAAACCTGTCCGAAAGCGAAAGCGCGAGAGAGAGTGAAGGCCGGGAGAACGGCGATACGGAAAGCCCGGCGGACACGGAAGAGACAATCGGACCGGAGACGGAAGAAGAAACGGAGGCTCTGGCCGAAGATACAAAGAGCGATCTTGAGAATATGACACTGGAAGAAAAAGTCGCCCAGCTGTTCATCCTTCGTCCGGAAGATCTGACCGGCGTGGATGTGGCGGTACAGGCCGGGGATATGACCAGGGAGGCTCTGGAACAGTATCCGGTCAGCGGCATCGTCTACTTTGGACAGAATATCCAGAGTGAGGATCAGCTGCGCGAAATGATCGCCAATACGAAAGAATACAGTAAATACCCGATCTTCATCGGCGTGGACGAAGAAGGCGGGAGCCTGGTGGCCCGCGTGGCCAACAGCGGGATCATGGACGTGCCGATCTATCCAGATATGATCGAGATCGGTTATACCGAAGACCCGCAGGAAGCTTATGAAGTGGGTGACGGTATCGGGTCTTACCTGAGCGATCTGGGCTTTAACCTGGATTTTGCTCCGATAGCGGACGTGCTGACGAACCCGGATAATCCGGTGATCGGCGTGCGTTCTTTTGGGTCGGACGCCCAGATCGACGCGCAGATGGTGCCGCAGGTGGTAAACGGGCTTCAAAGCCATGGCGTCAGCGCCTGCGTGAAACATTTCCCCGGACACGGCGATACCGATTCGGACAGCCATGAAGGCCAGACCGTCTCCTATCGTACCCTGGATGACTTGCGGGAGACCGAATTCCTGCCTTTCAAAGCCGGTATTGATGCCGGTGTGGATTTCCTGATGGTGGGACATATTTCCGTTCCGGAAGTGACCGGGGATATGACGCCGTCGTCCATGTCGGAACAGGTCGTTACCGGGCTGATCCGGGAGGAACTGGGTTATGACGGCATTATCATCACGGACTCCATGCAGATGCAGGCGGTCACTTTGTTCTACAGCCCGGAAGAAGCGGCGGTCCAGGCGCTCCTGGCCGGCGTGGATATGCTTCTTATGCCGGAAGATTTCCCGAGCGCGTATGAAGGCGTTTTGGAAGCGGTATATGACGGTACTTTGACGGAAGAACGGATCGATGAATCCCTTGCCCGTATCTGGAGCGTAAAGGGCGATCTGTAAATCGGATCGCTGCGGAACCTGTCGGATCTTCCCGATATTTTCTCAAAAAGCCCTCTGTTATCCGGAGGGCTTTTGTGTTATAATACATACAGGCAGAAAGCTGCCGGACCGGACATCGATCTTTATGTATCCTGTCTTTTATCCGTAGTGTCACATCTTTTTTTCTTTATTTATTATCCATGTAAATTCCTTTTCAACATGTATTTATTTTATTTTTATACCCGGATGGTATATTTTGGGAAGGCGGAACAAGACCTATCCGGGCTTACCTCCTTTTATTTGGGTTAATCCCTACTTTTTTCATTGAAGATCCGAGCATTTTACATTTCTTGTTTTTATCCCCTTTTTACAGTTTTTAACAGGTGATCTTTACGGAAAAGCCACGGACGGCATGAAGACCATGCGGGTATGGCGGCTCTGCCTTTAATTGTCACAGAAGGAGGCAGAGAAGTGAAACAGAAGATCAGCAGACTTTTTTTGGCATGCGCGTTTTTGGCGGTCTGTCTGAGCGTTTGCCTGTTCCCGGCATCATCCGGGAAGGCCTGGGCCGATGAGCGGGAAAGCCGGACGAACGTTGGCGAGACAGTGAAAGAAACGGCCGGACCGGAATCGGAAGCTTCCGGGAAAGCCGATGAGACGAACCCGGAAAGTATTGGGGCGTCGGAAGAAACAGTAAAGCAGTCGGCAGAGGAAAGCAAAACGGCGGAAACAGAAACCGGGACAGGCAAGGCCGTGGAAACGGAAACAGAAACCGGGACAGGCAAGGCTGTGGAACCGGAGACAGAAACCGGCTCCGAGCCTGAAAAAGCCCCTGAGGAAGCGGAGCGTGAAACGGGCGGCGAACCGCGCCCCGGTCCGTGGACCGCGCGGCGCTCGGGACCGGCCACCCGGGCGGCGGGCGATACAGGGACCACATACGCCATGTATATGGCCGTCACGAAACCGCTGTCCATATCGGCCTTTGGCCAGGGAACGACTCAGATGTGGGAGCATATCATACAGACAGAAGGCGCGACCCGAACGGCTTACTGTATGGAGTATGGCGTTCCGTTGGGCGCGGGGACTCTGATGACATGGACCGACATGTCCTCCCAGTCACAGAAAGAGATCGGGTATGCCCTGCACTTTGGCTGGAAGCACCAGGCATATGACGAGGCGGTTTATCAGGACGAGACGAACCGGACAGAGTACGCCATGACCCAGGCGGTGATATGGTCCGTTGTCAGCGGCGTTTTCCATACGGAAGTGGGAGACGCGGCCTGCCGTCAGGTGGCGGACGCCTGTTATCTTCCCGATCATGCCTGGGAGTATTATCTTTATCTGAAAGAAGCGATCCTTTCGGCAGAGACGGTGCCTTCTTTCGCCGGGAGAAACAGCGATGGAAGCGCCGCCTACGAGATCGTGCTTTCCTGGAATGACGAAAAAGGCTGTTACGAATCGTATATGGAAGACGCCAACAGCTGCCTGGAACGGTTTGATTTTTCCATGGAAGGCGTAACTTTTGAAAAAGAAGGAAACCGGCTGCGGCTTTGTACATCCCGCAGATGTGACGAGCCGGTCATTTCCGGACCGGCCATATTTGAGACCGGCGGCGGCGCCGGAGCGGCCATCATATGGGACGCGGACGGCGGCCAGCAGGATCTGGTAACGGAATATGAGGCGGCTGTCGTTCCGGTCAAGGCGTTTTTAAAGATCCGGACCGAAGAACCGGAACGGACAGTCCCGGTCAAACTGCGTATCTTCAAAAAAGATCAAGAGACAAAAGCCGGGCTTTCGGGGGCGGTGTTCCATGTATACGCGAACGGTGAGCGTATCGGGACCATGGACGATCAGGGCGACGGAACATATACATATGAGACAGGTATCCAGGGTATTCGGGGAAGCACCATCAAAACGGCTTTTAGGATCGTGGAGGCGAAAAGCCCGGAGGGTTACCGGAACAGCGGCTGGGAGACCATGTTTGAAGGGACCGATACGATCACCGACGATCTGGTCATAGCATATGAAAGCGAAGCGGAGAATGAAGCGAAAAAAGGCCGTATCCATCTGCGCAAAACAGACGCGCAGACCGGCGCGTCGCCTCAGGGCGACGGAACATTCGCAGGAGCGGTGTATGACATTTTTGCCATGGAAGACATTTATACAGCGGACGGACAGGAAAAATTATACGCCGGATACGCGCAGGGCGATGATCTTTCATCTGCTTCGTATGTGACCAGTCTGGTCACGGACGGCAAAGGCGAGGCGTCAAGCGATCTTTTGCCTTTGGGAAGATACGTGGTCATTGAGCGGACGCCTCCGGCGGGCTATCTGCTGGACGAAACGGCCCATACGGTGGATCTGACAGATGACGGACAGGATATCCCGGTGCAGGAGGTTTCCGTCGCTTCAAAAGAACAGATCATCCGCCGGCCTGCGGCTTTGCTCAAGACCGGCGACGGGGCTCATGGCGGTACGGAGGCGCTGGAAGGCGTCGGGTTTGAATTTTATCTAAGATCTGCCCTTTCCCGTCGGGAGGACGGCAGTTGGGATTTTGAAAGCGGCGCGCCGGTGGCGGTCACCCCGGACGGCGGGACTGAGCTTTTTACCGGGACAGACGGAAAGGCCGTAACGGTCCCGTTGGCTTATGGCGTCTATGTTGTCCGGGAGTCGACCGTTCCCCATAATTATAAGGCCTGCGAGCCTTTTGAGATCAGGGTGGATGAAAACGGCAGCGAACCCGCCCAGTGGCAGACGGTCGCCAACGAGGCGTTCAAAGCCCGGTTAAAGATCATAAAACAAGACGGGGAAAGTGGAGAAACGATCCTGAAAGCGGGAGCGGTATTTCGCGTGTTGGACCTGGAAACCGGTGAATACATCCGGCAGACCGGATCTTCGCCGGATGGCGGGACGGATCTGTTTGAGACAGACGATTCCGGAACGCTGATCACGCCGGAAGTATTGAAACCGGGAAATTACCGCGTCGAGGAAGTGACCGCGCCGGAAGGCTACAACAAAGGCAGCGCGGTGGATATACGGATCGATGAAGACGGCTTTTTCCAGTTGGACGATCATGGCGTCCCGGTCGTTTCGGTGACCATCAGCAATGAGGCGCAGAAAGGGCGTATACGTATAGTGAAGCAGGGAGAAAGGTTGACGGCGTATAAAAAAAGGGCATCTGAAGATTCGGGCAAAACGTTTGTTTACAGCATGACCGGACTGGCGGGCGTACGCTTTGATGTGTACGCGGCTGAAGATATATACAGTCCGGACGGCCATGGCCATCTGATCTATCAGAAAGATGAGCGGATCGGCGTGATGACATCGGACGACGCGGGCGAAGCGGTGCTGGACGGTCTGCCGCTGGGGGCTTATCGCGTACAGGAAAAAGATCCGCCTTCCGGTTTCCTGGCCGGGGACGGACCGCTGGAAGTCCGGCTGACATGGAATAAGACGGAAGAAGCGGCGGAGTGGTCCCAGATATATGAAAATGAGCGGCAGAAAATGACGGTGCAGGTCCTGAAAAAGGACAGCGCGGATAAAAAAGGGCTGAAAGCGGCAAAGATCGGCCTGTATGCCGGAATGGACATCGTATCTTCCGACGGCGGCCTGCTTGTGAAAAAAGGCGGGCTGATCGAGGAAGTGACGACGGATGAAAGCGGGAAAGGCGTCTTTCGGTCCGATCTTCCGACGGATCTGGCTGGCGGAAAAGCGATCTCATACTACATAAAAGAGATCGAAGCTCCGGAAGGCTATGTACTTTCCGGTGATAAGCGATGGGTCGACCAGGCTGCCGCGGATGAAAAAGGCGTGGTAGAGATCGGATTGGAAAACGCGCCGGTGACGGTCCGGATCGAAAAACGGGATAAATCGTCAAAAGAACGGGTGGCCGGCGCGAAACTGGAAGCGTATCAGACAGATCCAAATGGAAAGATCACGGAAAAACAACCAACGTTCACCATGGTCACTTCGGCGGATAAACCTTGCGAGCTCCGCGGCGTTCCCGCCGGATATTACGTGCTGAGAGAAGCGGCCGTTCCGGGAAATGGCGGTTATGTAAAAGCGGATGATATCCATTTTCAGGTGAAAGCCATAAAAGATATCCAGAAAGTGATCATGGAGGAAGACTATACGAAACTGAAGATCCTGAAAAAAGACGCGGAAGACGGCAGCATGCTGTCCGGAGCCGTTCTGGAATTATATGACAAAGCAGGAAAACGGATACACACCTGGAAAACTTCGGATATACCGGAACAGATCGAGCATATCGAACCGGGAACGTACACCCTCCGGGAAAAAACAGCGCCTGAAGGGTATGAAACAGCCGAAGACATGACTTTTGAAGTAAAAGCCACAGCGGATGTTCAGGAGATCATCCTGTATAACCAAAAAGAAAATCCCGATAAAGAACATCCCGTGAAAAAGATCATGACCGGAGACAATGCCCCGATCGCACTCCTCATAACCCTGTGTCTGGTATCGTTATCTATGATTTTGCTATTATTAAAAAAATATAAAAAAGGATGAAAATTTATATCTTTCCCTCAAACCACTCCCAAATATGATATAATGTCCATAAAGCACCGAGCCGTGCGGTCAGGGACATCGTCAAGGTCTTTACGCTTGCGTAAAAGACCTTGACGATGGACATGGCCATAGGGCGAATGCCCGTGAGCGAGTGGCGCGAAGCAAAACGAGCGCAGGCACGGCGAGAAAAGCCGAGCGGACAGTGCGGGCGCGAAGCAAAATGAGCGCAGGGACGGCGAGAAAAGCCGTGCGGACAGTGCGGGCGCGAAGCAAAACGAGCGCAGGCACGGCGAGAAGGTAAAATTTTGGGCAGAGTTTACGAAGGAGAGATATATCCGGTGAATGTGGAAAAAGATTTTAAATTCAACGACCTTTTAAACAGTGAGCATCCGGAGATCATTCTTGAAAAAGTGGCCCCTTTTATGGAGCTGATGATGGAATACCGCTGCGCGCTTATGGAGGTAGAGACAAAGCTGAAAGTGCTGAATGAAGAATTTGCCGCCAAGAATAAGCGCAATCCGGTGGAGACGATCAAAACGCGGATCAAAACCCCTTTGAGTATTACAGAAAAGCTGAAGCGCAAAGGCGTGGACGTGACTGTGGAAAATATGGAAAAATATCTGGCGGACATAGCGGGGATACGGGTCATCTGTTCTTTTCAGGATGATATTTACCGCGTGGCCAGCCTGTTGTCCAGACAGGACGATATCGTGCTGATCACGAAAAAAGATTATATCAAACATCCGAAGCCAAATGGATACCGCAGTCTGCATCTCATATTGGACGTACCGATCTTTTTGTCCAATGAGAAGAAACATATGAAAGTGGAAGTCCAGTTCCGGACCATCGCCATGGATTTCTGGGCCAGCCTGGATCACAAACTGAAATATAAGAAAAACGTGAAGAATCCGGATGTGGTGGCGCAGGAGCTGCTCCGCTGCGCGGATATCATCACGGAAATGGATCAGAAGATGCAGGATATCCGGGATATGATCGAGGAAGGGATGAGCGAAGAGGAAAAAGAAAGTCTTGTACAAAACCTATAACTATGCTAAAGTAGACGTATCATTCAATACAGGTACAAATTACTCTGGAGAGTCTCCATAAGGAGCGCCGAAGGTGTAAGGTATGCAAGAGCGGCTGACGGCATTTTGCCGGCAGCCGCCATAACGGTATACCAATCTCTCAGGCAAAAGGACAGGGAATGTGTTCTACTTTCTCAGAGGGCTGATATTTCATATATCAGCTTTCTTTATTCTGCGCGAAAGTTTTGGCTTTTATAAGAATAAAGGATTGCCGCAAATGGAAGAATGAAAAAGTTTGCAAAGCATAGGAGGAAGAAGCAGTATGGAAACGATAACACAAGTGGTCAGTCAGGCCAGCGATTTTTTATGGAATGTGATCTTGATCATTCTGCTGTGCGGGACTGGCGTTTTTTTTACCTTCCGGCTGAAGTTCATTCAGGTACGCCGGTTTAAAGAGGGTCTGAAAATTGTGTTCGGCAACATGAAGCTTAAAGGTGACAAGTCGATAAACGGCGAGATGACGCCGTTCCAGTCGCTGGCCACGGCGATCGAGGCCCAGGTAGGTACAGGGAATCTGACCGGCGCGGCCACCGCCAGCAGCCACAGGCAGGCCGCGGGGGCCAGCGCGCGCAAAGCAGCGCGGCGGCGCA
>CALWEE010000003.1 GCA_944376975.1 uncultured Lachnospiraceae bacterium | reverse complement strand
ATTATAACACAAAGGCAGCAGATATTTCAAGAGAAAGTGAGAAAAAGTATGTCAGAAAGTATGTCCAAACGAAAAAGGGCCCTGATGACGGCGATCTCCGGCGCCGCCCTGATCGCCTGGCTGTGGGTGATCTGGCATTTTTCGGCCCAGAACGGGGATATGTCCCAGGATCTGAGCGACGGTTTTACCGCCGGGCTTTTCTGGATACTGGAAAGGCTCGGCCTGGCGGAAAAAGAACGGATCCTGTCCTTTATCGCCGCCATGGCCTATCCGGTGCGCAAGTGCGCGCATTTTGCCGAATATTTCATTTTGGGCCTGCTGGCGACGGCCCATTTCCACGTGGGATGGCCGCGTATGGAACGGAAATTTTTAAAAGCCTGGATCTTCGTTTTTCTCGCGGCGTCCGCCGATGAGATCCATCAGCTGTTTGTCCCCGGGCGTTCCGGCATGGCCCGGGACGTTCTTTTGGACAGCGCGGCCGGCGCGGTGTCGATTTTGGTTGTATATTTCATCAGATTCATGTATACTGAACGAAGAAAAAAGGATGTAAAGGAGCGTAGTTTAAAGTGAATACGACATTGGTTATCATGGCGGCGGGTATCGGAAGCCGTTTTGGACAGGGTATAAAACAGCTGGAAAAGATGGGGCCGAATGGCGAGATCATTATGGACTATTCCATCCATGACGCGAAAGAAGCGGGATTCGATAAAGTTGTTTTCATACTGCGTAAAGATATTGAAAAAGAATTTCGGGAGATCATCGGCAGCCGGATCGAAAAGGTGATCGACGTGGAATATGTGTTCCAGTCCCTTGACGCGATCCCGGAAGGCTTTTCGGTGCCGGAAAACCGTAAAAAACCCTGGGGGACAGGCCAGGCGGTCCTCTGCTGCAAAGGCGTTGTCAAAGAACCTTTCGCGGTGATCAACGCCGATGACTATTATGGAAAAGAAGCGTTCCGAAAAGTCCACGCCTATCTGACGGAAGAACATGAACTTCCGGTAAAGTACGATATCTGCATGGCCGGCTTCATCTTAAAGAATACGTTGAGCGAGAACGGAACGGTGACCCGGGGCGTATGCGTGGTCAATGAAGACGGCTACCTGGATCAGGTGGTGGAGACGTCCGGCATCCGCATGGGTGAAGACGGTTCGATCGTCCATGACGATAACGGCAGCGACATGAAGATCACGCCGGAACAGCACGTATCCATGAACATGTGGGGCTTCCGCCCGAATTTCATCGACGAACTGGAAGACGGATTCGCCGCGTTCCTTTCCGACCTGAAAGATCCGGAAAAGAGCGAATACCTTTTGCCTTCCATCGTGGACAAACTGATCCATACCGGCAAAGCGTCGGTGAAAGTGCTGGAGACAGGGGACAGATGGTTTGGCGTCACCTATCAGGAAGATAAGGAAAGCGTTGTCAAAGCCTTCAAAAAACTGGCTGAAGACGGCGTATATCCGGAAAAACTGTGGTCTTGAAAACGATAGGGGCTGTCGCGGACAGCTCCTTCTTTATCTTGCGGGATCAAAACGGCAGCGGACGGATAAAAGGAGGACGGCACATTGGAACGAAAGGAAAATTATTCATTTGACGATCTTCGCGGGATCATCGCCCGGCTCCGGGCAAAAGACGGCTGCCCGTGGGATCGGGAGCAGACCCATGAAAGCCTGCGGGACTGTATGCTGGAAGAAGCCTATGAGGCCGCGGAAGGGATCGACATCTACGCGAAGACCGGCGATGACGCCAATCTTTGTGAAGAACTGGGCGACATCCTGCTCCAGGTGATGATGCACGCGCGGATCGCCGAAGAAGACGGCCGTTTCACCGTGGACGACGTGATCGCCTCCATATCGAAAAAGATGATCGACAGACATCCCCACGTATTCGGCAGCGTCCGGGCGGACAGCGCCGCGAAGGTGCTGGATAACTGGGAGGAGATCAAGAAAAAAGAAAAGGCGGAGCGGACGGTCACGGAAGGCATGAAGCGGGTGGCCAAAGCCCTTCCGGCTTCCATAAGAGCGGCCAAGGTCCAGAAAAAAGCGGCGAAAGTGGGTTTTGATTTTGACAGCTGGGAAGGCGCCGCGGAAAAGGTAAGGGAAGAACTGGAGGAAACGATGGAAGCCGTGCGGTCAGAAGACGCGGGGCGCGTCGGGGAAGAAATCGGCGACCTGATGTTTTCGGCGGTCAATTTGTCCCGTCTTTTGGGCATAAATGCGGAAAATGCCTTGACAAACGCCACAGAAAAGTTTATAAATAGATTTGAATATGTGGAGGCGGAGGCTGCCGCGCGCGGAACTTCCCTTTCAGATATGAGCGTCCGCCAGATGGACGCGCTATGGAATGAAACGAAACACTCGGTAAAACCGTGATGTTTGGGTAAGATTTAAGGAGGAATATTGTAATGAATAAGGCAGAACTTGTAGCAGTAATGGCAGAACGTACGGAAATGTCTAAGAAAGACGCGGAGAAAGCGTTAAAAGCGTTTGTTGATATCATCGGTGAAGAGCTGAAAAAAGGCGAGAAGATCCAGTTAGTTGGCTTCGGTACATTTGAAGTATCCGAGAGAGCCGCGAGAGAAGGAAGGAATCCGCAGACTGGCGAAAAGATGACGATCGAAGCTTCCAAATCTCCGAAATTCAAAGCAGGAAAAGCTTTAAAAGACGTTATCAACGCAAAATGATCCGACCCACATGCGTCTGGACAAGTTTTTAAAAGTATCCCGTCTGATCAAACGTCGTACCGTGGCCAATGAAGCCTGCGATGCCGGCCGCGTTATGGTGAACGGGAAAACGGCGAAGGCATCGGTGAATGTAAAGCCCGGCGACGTGATCGAGATCGGCTTCGGGACGCGCGGCGTGAAAGTGGAAGTGCTGAACGTGGCGGAGACCGTCCGGAAAGACGAGGCCAGGGACTTATTTAAATATTTATAGAATATTGAGTGGAACCTCCTAATATATTTAGATTAGCCTAAAGCTGATCTGAATATGTTGGGAGGTTTTTTATGGAAGAACGGACAGGCGGCATAAAAAATCACAAGCTGACCATGGTGGACCGGGGGACCGTCCAGATGACGGGAGTCAACGAAGTGATCGCGTTCGATACCAGCGAGATCGTCCTGGAGACGTCGGAGGGCCTGCTGATGATCCGGGGCGATAACCTTCACGTGAACCACCTGACGCTGGAAAAGGGAGAGGTCAACGTGGATGGCAGCGTGGACAGCCTGGTCTATTCCAACGGGAAGAAAACGGCGAAAGCCGGGGAAAAGGGACTTGGCAGGTGGTTTAAATAGTGGGCATGAGCGAAGAAGTCCGCCTCCAGTTTTATCTGTTTGGACTGGCGTTTTTTTGTGGAGCCGGATTTTGTTTCGCCTACGATCTGCTCAGGATCTTAAGGCGGCTCGTCAGACATTCCTCCCGGGCCGTGAACGGGGAAGATATGGCGTACTGGCTGGCGCTCACGGCGGTCGCTTACGGCCTGCTCTTTCATTTTGCCCAGGGCGGACTCCGCCTGTATATCGTGTTCGGTGTCCTTTTCGGCGTCCTGTTCTACAGCCTGACCATCAGCCCGGTGTTCATCCATCTGTCCGTGCGGGTTTTAAGTCCCGTTTTTGGGGCCGTTCGGAGATTTTTCGGCATTTTTCGGCGCCGTCCAACTGAAAAAGCAAAAAAATAAATTTTTTTCACCAGAAAGATTGAAAAATGTAAAACGAGCAGGTAAAATAAAAGAGGTTGAAAAAAACGCGCGGATTTCAGGTGGATAGATATGTCGAAAGTGTCGGGAAAAAAGAGAAGAAAAAAAGATCCGAAGGGCAAGGGGCTCATCGCTGCCGTTGTCCTCATATTGTGTATCGTCCTCGCTTACAACAGCCGGGAGATGAATATCCGGCTTGAGGAATATAAAGAGAACGAAGCCCGTCTTCAGGAGCAGATCGACGAGCAGAAAGAGATCCGTCAGGGTCTGGACGAGAAGTCGGAATATGTCAATTCGGACGAATATTACAAAGAACTGGCCAGGGAAAAACTGGGGCTGGCCAACGATGGCGACATTATTTTCAAAAAACAGAATAATTGACGAAAGATAACCCGCTGCGAAGGGCGACCGTAAAGCGCAGCGGGTTTTTTGTCGGCCGATTTTACGCAAGAACCGCGGGAGCGCCTCATAGGATGATAATGCCTGAAAATGGACGGGCAGTGTCAGGAGGGGCATGTATGAAGCATATGAATATGAAAAACTGGATGGTCGTCATCTTGAGCGGCTTTTTGCAAAGGGCCATACTGCCGGGGATCAATCCGCTCGGGACGGCGTATTTCGCGGCGGCTTACAGGAATCCGGCGGACAGGGGCATCCTTCCGGTCATCACGCTGATCGGAATGGCCGTATGCCTTCCGTCGTCCATATTATTAAAGTATATGGGGATACTGGTCGGCCTGATGCTGATGATCGGCATCCTGGAACGGAAAAAGGCGCCGGTGACCCGGACAAAAACACTGGCGGCCCTGGTGCTGCTCATCCTTTCGTCCAATGTGGGATATGGGCTGGCCCTGTCGGGCATATCCCGTATGTACGCCCTGCGTCATCTTTGGACAGGGATCTTTGAAGCGTCCGGCGCGGCGGTGGCCTTCCTTCTTTTTGGACAGGTCATGAAAGTGTTTGAAGGACCGGCGCCGAAGGCGGAAGAAACCGCGCCTTTTTTTAAACCGGAGACGCGGGAGCGGGCGGAGGAAGATTTTGTAAGGGCCCGGCTGAAAGATATGTCGGCGTCTTTCCGTAAACTGTCCCGGATGCTCAGGGACGAGATACCGGAGGAAAAAGGGCTGTCCGATGAAGATATGCGGGACGCCTTTGACGAGTTGACCGCCTGCGTGTGCGAAAACTGCGGACGGCGGGAAATGTGCTGGGAAAAAGAATACGATGATACGTATCACAGCACATGGCGTTTGCTGAGCCTGTTTCCGGGAAACGGGCCGCTGGAGAAAAAACAGGTGCCTTCCGGCCTGCGCCGGCGATGCGTCAACATGGACCGGTTCCTGCGGGAAACAAACCGGGTCATGCAGGCGGCTCAGATGAACCTGTCCTGGCGGGACCGGCTGACGGAAAACCGGCTGGCCTTCGCGGGGCAGATCGGCGAGGTGGCGGAGATCATCGACGATCTGTCCGTGGAACTGAAAGAGCGGGAAGACGGATCGGGGAAACTGGCCGACAGGCTGATCCGGAAACTGGGCCGCCAGAATATAAAGATCAAAAAGATCTCGGTAACGGAGGAAAGCAGTCACAGCCGCCGGCAGAGGATCTACATGCTGGCCCGGGTAAAGCGGGGGCGCTGTGTGATGACAAAAGACCTGGCGGATCAGATCAGCAAAGCGGCCGGAAGGCGGTTCATCCCGGAGCCCGGCGGCCGGTCCGTGGCGCGGAGACGCTACACTACCCTGTCTTTTGTGGAAGACGCCAGATATCAGCTTATCCAGGGAACGGCCAGGCGGACAAAAGAGGGGCAGACGGTGAGCGGGGACAGCTATGCCTTTATCTATCTGGATTCGGGGCAGGTCCTCATGTCCCTTTCCGACGGCATGGGCAGCGGCCAGCGGGCAAAAGAGGAGAGCGAGATGATGATCGGCCTTCTGGAGCAGATGGTCGATACCGGCTTTGGCCGCCGTTCGGCGCTGCGCATGCTCAATTCGGTCATGCTGCTCCACGGCGACCGCCAGGTCTTTTCTTCCATGGACCTGACAGTGGTGGATCTGTACAGCGGGATGTGCGAATTTATCAAGATCGGCGCGTCGTCCACCTTCATCGTCAGGGACCATAAGGTGGAATGTGTCACCTCCGGTTCCCTTCCCATGGGAGCGTTCCCGGAAGCGGATTGGGAAGGGTTTACAAGAAACCTGTTTGACGGCGACCGGATATTCATGGTATCGGACGGCGTGATCAACCGGTTCCCGGACGGGACGGGCAACGCGCGCATAGCCGGCCTGCTGGAGACGATGGAGGAGACGAATCCCAACGGGGCGGCCGGACAGATACTGGCGTACGCCCTTGAACAGCCGGGGGACCGGGCGGACGATGATATGACGGTTTTGGCATGTATGATTTGTAAGAAACCGTTTTCTGTGGTATGATACAACTGCTTGGGAGGTTTCAAAGATGAGTCCGTTGGCAGAAAAAGTGTTGCGGTATATCCGGGAAGAACATATGTTGAATGACGGCTGGAAAGTGGTGGTCGGCATTTCAGGAGGCGCAGATTCCATGTGCCTTCTTTTTGCGCTCCTTGAGATCCGCCCGGTCATGGAGCTGGAACTGATCGGCGTTCATATCCATCACGGCATCCGGGGACGGGAGGCCGACGACGATCAGAGATATGTGGAAACGATCTGCCGGGAATACGACGTCCCCTGCTACAGTTTCAAAGCCGATATACGGCGCATGGCCGCGGCCCGGAAGATGACGGAGGAAGAAGCCGGGAGATATTACCGATATGAATGTTTCGAGCGGGTGCGCGTGGATCTGTCCGCCAATGCCATCGCGGTGGCCCATCATCAGGAAGACTGCTGCGAAACGGTCCTGATGAATCTGTTCAGAGGCAGCGGGATCCGGGGATTGACAGGCATCCTGCCGGTGAGGGACCGGATCGTGCGTCCCCTTCTGCGGGTTTCCAGAGGCGAGATCGAAGCCTATCTTAGGGCGGCGGGCGTCAAATGGCGGGAAGACGCGAGCAACGCGGATACCGGTTATATGAGGAACCGGGTGAGGCACGAGCTGATGCCGTATATCCGCGCGCATATTAATGAAAGAGCGGGAGAACATATTGAACAGATGGCCGGGATGATGCGCGACATATGCGATTATCTGGATGAACAGACGGCGGCGGCTTTCGACCGGTGCGTCAAAGTGACGGCCGATCCGGCAGGCTGCGTCATCGACGCGAAAGCGTATCGGGCGGAACACGGGGTCATCCGTCGGGAACTGCTCCGCCGGTGCCTCGCCGTGACGGCGGGACGGCTGAAAGATATCGAGTATGTCCATGTGGAACTGCTGGACGGCCTGTTTGATAAAAACGCGGGGGCAAGCCTTGACTTTCCCTACGATATGACAGCCCGAAGGACCTATGACAGCGTGATCGTCCGGGCCGGAAAGCGGGAAGCTCCGGAACGCACGGAAGGCGTCCAGGTGGACCGGGTGCCGGGGACGTACGCCCTGCCGGGGCCGGGAATGACCATGCGCCTGTCGTTCAGGGACTACGGGGAAAATGAAGAAATTCCCAGAAACGTATATACGAAATGGTTTGACTGTGATAGAATAAAGGGTACTTTGGCAATTCGTACCAGACGAAACGGGGATTTTATCATATTCGATGAAGCGGGTCATAAAAAAACACTGAACCGGTTCATGATCGACGCCCGCGTTCCGAGACAGGAACGGGACCGGGTGCTTTTGCTGGCAGATGGGAGCCATATCCTGTGGATCGTCGGGTACCGCATCAGTGAGGGGTACAAGATAACGGATTCTACAAAAAAGGTGTTAGTCGCCGAGATAAAAGGAGAAGAAAAGCATGGAAGATAATATCAGGATTTTGCTGACAGAAGAAGAAGTGGATCAGAGGATCCGGGAACTGGGCGAACAGATCAGCGAAGACTATGCCGGTGAAAGCGTGCATCTGATATGTGTGTTAAAAGGCGGAGTCTTTTTTATGTGCGAGCTTGCCAAACGCGTTACGGTCCCTGTGTCCATGGACTTTTTATCCGTATCCAGTTACGGAAACGGCACGTCCTCCTCAGGCGCGGTCAAGATCATCAAAGACCTGGACGAACCGCTGGAAGGCAAGAACGTGCTCATCGTGGAAGATATTATCGATTCAGGGAACACGCTCCATTATCTGGTGGAGATCCTTTATAAGAGACAGCCAAAGAGTATCCGTATATGCACACTTTTAGATAAACCGGACCGACGGGTGGCAGATGTGAAGGTAGATTATACCGGCTTTGAGATCCCGGACGAATTCGTGGTCGGCTATGGCCTGGACTACGCGCAGAAGTATCGTAACCTGCCTTTTGTCGGAGCCGTAGTGTTTGAATAGGAGGTTATCATCAGTTGAATAAGAGAAGAGGGCTAGGCATCTGGCCGCTGGTATTTCTCATCCTGGTCATCGCGGTCCTGCTGTCCGACAGCCTGCTTTTAAATAACGCGGGCCAGTATACGTACAGTCAGTTCACCCAGGATCTGGAAGCGGAACCGCTGGCCATGGAGCGTATCATCATCCGTCCGAATGTGGAAGTTCCCACCGGATCCGTGACGGTACAGTGGGTAAACGGCGACACGACAAGGTGTTACGTGACCGATGTGAAAGAGGTCCAGGATCTTTTGACGGAACACGGACTGACAAACTGGTACGTGACCGACGCCAACAGACCGTCCTGGTGGGCGGAAAACGGCGCGGCGCTCATATTGGGCGGCGTCGCTTTACTGTTTTTGTTTTCCTATTTTTCCAGTCAGCAGGGCGGATCCAACGCCAAGATGATGAATTTCGGCAAGAGCCGGGCCAGGATGTCCGACGAGACGGCGAAAAACACCACCTTTAAAAAGGTCGCCGGACTGGAAGAGGAAAAGGAAGAACTTCGGGAGATCGTCGATTTCCTGAAAAACCCGAAAAAATATACCGAACTGGGAGCCCGTATACCGAAGGGCGTCCTTCTTGTGGGACCGCCCGGTACAGGTAAGACCCTTCTCGCGAAAGCGGTCGCCGGAGAAGCGGGCGTACCCTTCTTCAGCATTTCCGGTTCCGATTTCGTGGAAATGTTCGTCGGCGTCGGCGCGTCCCGTGTAAGGGATCTGTTTGAAGACGCCAAAAAGCACGCGCCGTGCATCGTGTTCATCGACGAGATCGACGCCGTGGCCAGACGCCGGGGCACCGGAATGGGCGGCGGACACGATGAAAGAGAACAGACATTGAACCAGCTCCTGGTGGAGATGGACGGTTTCGGCGTGAACCAGGGCATTATCGTCATGGCGGCCACCAACCGGGTGGACATATTAGATCCGGCGATCCTCAGGCCGGGACGTTTTGACCGGAAAGTGGGTATTGGCCGACCGGACGTGAAAGGGCGCCGGGAGATATTGAACGTCCACGCCAAGGGCAAACCGCTGGCTGACGACGTGGATCTGGATCAGATCGCCCAGACGACAGCCGGGTTTACGGGGGCCGATCTGGAAAACCTGATGAACGAATCGGCCATCGTGGCGGCGAAAGCCAACAGGCCCTATATCATCCAGGCGGATATCCGAAAGGCCTTTGTCAAAGTGGGCATCGGCACGGAAAAGAAAAGCCGCATCATTTCCGAAAAAGAGAAAAAGATCACGGCTTATCATGAATCCGGACACGCGATCCTGTTCCATATCCTTCCGGATGTGGGACCGGTCTATTCCGTATCCATCATCCCGACAGGCATCGGCGCGGCGGGCTACACCATGCCGCTGCCGGAAAAAGACGAAATGTTCATGACAAAAGGCAAGATGCTCCAGGACATCATCGTTTCCCTGGGCGGACGGGTGGCCGAGGAACTGATCTTTGACGATATCACCACCGGGGCGTCCCAGGATATCAAGTCCGCGACCCAGACAGCCCGGGCCATGGTGACAAAATACGGTATGTCCGACGCGGTCGGCCTGATCGATTATGGCGGCGAAGACGACGAAGTCTTCATCGGAAGGGATCTGGCCCATGCCAAACCCTATGGCGAAGGCATCGCCTCGGTCATCGATCAGGAAGTGAAGCGGATCGTGGATGAGTGCCACGAAAAGGCCCGCGCCCTGATAAAGGAACACATGGACGTGCTGGAAAGATCCGCCGATCTGCTCCTGGAAAAGGAAAAGATCACCCGGGAAGAATTTGAAGCGCTCTTTGACGAGCCGTCAAAGGACGATACTGCAAATGAAAACGACATGGAAAAGATCGCGGTCGAACCGACCATGAATGATTAGATTGTTTGATATAAGGCGAAATATACAAAACATTTCGCCTTTTTCATGCCTTAATTTATAAAATGACGAAGGGGCCTGAGCCGATAATGCACATTGTATAAAAAAGGAACAGAAAAAAAATCATGTTTGTGAACATTTATCCGGACGTGTCCCTTATAATAAGTATCGTAAACCCCCCCCAATACATTATATAGTTTTTTGTTACACCCCATAAGAAACAAAAAATACCTTCTCCGGAAAAAGGACAGCGGATCGGATAGCTGTCCTTTTTTCATGCGCCGGAAAGGGTTTTCCGGTGAAAAAAGGAACACAGGGAGAAAAGGAAAGAAATGGCTTGTTGAAAAAGAAGGCTTCTTGTATACTAATTATCAGAAGGAGCGAACAGCATGGACCTATTGTGGAATATAAATATGTGCGGCGCGGATGAGCTGAAGGTGTTTTACCTGAACCACATGAAACCGGTGGTCATAAAGGAGGCTTTATTCGCGGACGGCACACAGGATTATGTGAAGATAGATGGCGATAAGGAATCGGGTTTTTCTGTCCGGCTGCGGTTCCGTACCGCGAAAAACAACGTGGAACAGATATACGTCTGCGTCAATGAACAGCAGATCGCCATGGAGAAAACGGAGACCGTCCGGAATTTCGATTACTATACCGGCGAGCTGGCTTGCGGACAGGACGGCATTTCCTATTGCTTCCGGATCGATTCCGGGAAAGAACGGGTTTTTTATAACCGGAGAGGCGTATCCGACGAACGCCAGCCCTATTATGATTTCCGGGTGAATCCGGTTTTCGATACGCCGGACTGGGCGAAGGGCGCCGTATTTTATCAGATCTTCGTGGACCGGTTTTACAACGGCGACCCCACCAACGATGTGAGGAGCGGCGAATATATCTATATCAACCAGCTGACAGAACAGGTCAGCCAGTGGGACGCCGACATCCACGCCATGGATGTGTCCCGCTTTTACGGCGGCGATCTTCAGGGCGTCCTGGAAAAACTGGATTATCTCCAGTCTCTGGGCGTGGACGCGGTCTATCTGAGCCCGATCTTCGTATCGCCGTCCAACCACAAATATGATATCCAGGATTATGATTACGTGGATCCCCATTATGGACGGATCGTGAAAGATACAGGCGAGCTTTTGACGGAAGGGGACCGGGACAACCGGAACGCTTCCCGGTTCATCACCCGCGTGACCGACAAGGCCAATCTGGAAGCCGCGAATGAACTGTTTGCCCGGCTGACCGAAGAGATACACCGGCGGGGAATGAAGATCATCCTGGACGGCGTCTTTAATCATTGCGGATCCTTCAATAAATGGATGGACCGGGAGCGGATCTATGAAGACCAGCCGGGCTATCCCAAGGGCGCGTATATAGCGGAAGACAGCCCATACCGGCATTTTTTCCGTTTCCACGGTTTCAACTGGCCGTATAACAAGGAATATGACGGCTGGTGGGGGCATGAGACGCTGCCCAAACTCAATTACGAAGAATCGGAAGAACTGTACCAGTATATACTGGGCATAGCGAAAAAGTGGCTGTCGCCGCCTTACAATATCGACGGCTGGCGGCTTGACGTGGCTGCCGATCTGGGGCTTTCGCCGGAGTTGAACCACCGGTTCTGGAAAGATTTCCGGAATACGGTCAAGTCGGTGAATCCGGACGCGTTCATCCTGGCGGAACATTACGGCGATCCGTCGCCCTGGCTTGCCGGGGACGAATGGGACAGCGTGATGAACTACGACGCTTTCATGGAACCGGTTTCCTGGATGCTCACCGGCATGGAAAAGCACAGTGACGAATACCGGGAAGATCTTTACGGCAATTACGAGTGTTTCAAGAACGCCATGGATCACCATATGTCCCATTTTCTACAGCCTTCCCTTGTCACGGCCATGAACGAGCTTTCCAATCATGACCATTCCCGTTTCCTTACCCGTACCAACCACCGGGTGGGACGGCTGGCTTTCGCCGGATCCGCGGCGGCGGATGAGGGGATCGACTACGGGATCTTCCGGGCGGCGGTGGTCATCCAGATGACCTGGCCGGGGGCGCCCACGATCTACTATGGCGATGAAGCCGGCGTATGCGGCTGGACAGACCCGGACAACAGACGGACCTATCCGTGGGGACGGGAAGATCTGTCGTTGATCGATTTCCATAAAGCCATCATAAAGATCCATAAACGTTATGAAGCTTTAAAAACCGGCTCCTGCAAGCTTTTGGCCGGCGGGTATCAGTGGCTGGCCTATGGACGGTTCAACCGGGAGGAGCAGCTTGTGATCATCGTCAACAACGCGGAAAACGATCAGGTCCTCAACATTCCGGTGTGGGAACTGGGCCTTGGAAGCGAGAACCGGCTGCGCTGCCTGATGGCCACTTCCGAAGACGGCTATACCACCGACGGAACGGTCTGCGTACCGGAACGGGGACGGCTTTCCTTCGCGGCGAAACGCCGTAGCGCCTATATCCTGAAAGCGGAGAGTTGATAAAAAAATCTTGCAATTTCAATGGGGATATGATAAATTAATATATTGTCAGAACCAATGTGGATGGATTCCCGAGTGGCCAAAGGGGGCAGACTGTAAATCTGTTGTCGACGACTTCGAAGGTTCGAATCCTTCTCCATCCACTTTTGCCGGCGTGGCGGAACTGGCAGACGCACAGGACTTAAAATCCTGCGGGACTTACCTCCCGTACCGGTTCGATTCCGGTCGCCGGCACATGAAAAGAGTCTAGTCACTAGGCTCTTTTTTGCTATACGGGAACAGAAACCCTGTCCGAGAGGAGGAAGAAGATGAAATATGTGTTTCAGATGATGATCATCGGAGGGATCACCTTCGTGGGAGAGCTGCTCCACGTCTGGCTGCCCCTGCCGGTGCCGGCCAGCGTATACGGCATGATGCTGTTGTTTTTATGCCTCTGTTTAAAGATCATCAAGGAAGAACAGATCCGCGAGACGGCGGATTTCCTGCTGCTGATCATGCCGGTTTTGTTCATCGGGCCGGGTGTGGGAATCATCGACAATTACACGTCCATATCCGACGCCATCCTGCCGTTTATCATCACGGTGTTCGTGACCACCGTCATCGTCATGGCCGTGACCGGGCTGGTGGCCCAAGCGATCATACGCCGGACGAAAGGAGGGAAAGCTCATGAATGAATGGCTTCAGGATTCGGTCTTTTTCGGCCTGTTTTTATCCCTTTTCGCCTACTGGATCGGCGTGAAGATCAAAGCGCGGTTCAAATGGACCATATTGAACCCTTTGCTGATCGCCATTGTTTTGTGCGTCATCTGCCTTGTGGCCGGAGATATTTCATATGAAACCTTTGACCAGGGAGCCCAGTATCTGTCGTATCTGCTCACGCCGGCCACCGTCTGCCTGGCGCTGCCCATGTACCGGCAGATGAAGGTGCTGAAAGAAAACTGGCTTCCCGTCCTGGTGGGCGTGCTCAGCGGCTGCGCCGTAACGTTGGGGCTTGTCCTGGCCTGCGGCTGGTTCCTGAAAATGGAACAGACACTGACGGTATCGCTGCTTCCCAAATCGATCACCACGGCCATCGCCATCGGCGTGACCGAAGAATTGAACGGGATCTCCGCGGTGACGGTGGCGGCGGTGATCATCACCGGCATCATGGGCGCGGTGACAGCCGGCGGCGTGTTTAGACTGTTCCGGATCGAAGAGCCGGTGGCCCAGGGCTTGGCCTGCGGTACGGCGGCCCACGCCATCGGGACGACAAAAGCGCTGGAGCTGGGAGAGATACAGGGCGCCATGAGTTCCCTGGCCATCGTGGCCAGCGGCCTTGTCACGGTTTTCGCGGCGCCCGCGCTGGCTTCCTGGATATTCTGATAAAGGAAGAAAAGCTGAAAAAAGGACCGGAAAAATTCTTTGGTTTTGGGGTGTGGACTTTTATGAAGGCCTGAGATATAATGGACGCGGACTTAAGAAAAGCCGGATCGTCCGGCGGTAATGAGGAGGACTTTTGTTATGAAGGCCAAAGGTATAGCGGCGACAGTGTCATCCGCCTTGTTGTTCGGTTTTACACCCATTATCGCGTCACAGACTTACACAATGGGAAGCAATCCTGAAACACTGACATTTTACAGGAATCTTTTTGCCATTCCCATGCTTCTGCTCGTATTGCTCATCCAACGGGCCGATATGAAACTTTCAAAACGAACCTTCGGCAATCTGGTCATATATGGCCTTCTGGGCTGCGGCGTGACCACGTTGACGTTATATTCGGCCTACAGTTATGTGGGCGTGGGTACGGCGACGACGCTGCATTTCCTTTATCCGGTCTTTGTAGCCCTGATCTGCTTTCTCGTGTTTAAGGAGCATCTGGGCAAACAGCGTGCTGGCGTCCATGCCGGGCATCATCCTGGCGGCGGGTTCCGGCCTGACTTACGCTATTTATATGGTAGGCATGGACAAAAAAGGGCTTAAGAAACTGAATCCTTATAAGATTTCGTTTTATATCGCCTGCGTGGTATCGGTTGCCATGCTGCTCTACAATATCCCGACAAAGCACATCGTATTTGCCCTGCCGCCGAAAGCGCTGGCCTATACCTTTGTCGTATCTTTAGGCACCTCTTTCCTTGGGGTTGTCTTGCTCCAGCTGGGCATCAAGTACCTGAGCGCGACGACGGCGGCCATCTTCTGCCTGTTTGAGCCGGTATCTTCCTGTGTGTGCAGCTGGCTGCTGTTAAACGAGCCCTTCCCGGCGGCCAAGATCATTGGCTGCGTGGTCATATTGGGGGCGGTAGCGGTGCTCATGACGGCGAAGAACAGCCCGGGATCCGAGGAAACGTCCGTCGGACAGGCGAAAAAAGCGGCCCATGCCGGCGGCCGGTAAAATAAAAGAATATCATCATGCGGGACGCGGAAGCTTTTCTTTCGCGTCCTTTTACTATATAATAGTATAAACGGAAACGAGGACAGAAAATAGGAGGCAGGAGCATGAACTATACGGTATTTAAAAATTGTCGGTTTTCTTTTGAGACGCCCGATAAAGACGGCATCCACACGGGGAGGTCCATTGTTGTTTCGGGGAAAAAGATCGTGGCCATCGGGCCGGCCGAAGCGATCGCGGCTGAATACGAGAACGGACCGGATACGGAGATCGTGGACTGCGGCGACAAGATCGTCATGCCGGGGCTTATGGACGGGCACAACCATCTGTGCAACACCCATATGAACATGACCCGCGCGTTCTGTATCGACTACAGCAATATCGCGAAACATATGATGATAACGATCCATAATCCATACGGCTGGCTTACGGAAGAAAGCATTTACGATATTTCCATGGCGTCCATCTTAAACGACGTGAAGCACGGCGCCACGACCATTGAAAACAGCACGATCCTTCCGGACACGGCGTTCCGGGCCATGGACGATTCAGGCGTGCGGGGCATCCTGGCTCCACAGATGGCCACGTCTTTCCGGCTGGCCAACGAGCCGCTGAACTGGAAACAGTATCTTGAGCAGGCCAGACGCTGTATCAAAGATTATCACCGGCCGGATGAGCGCATGTCGGTGGCGGTGCATATACACGATCTGTGGGACTGCACGGAACGGCTGATGACAGAGGCCTATCAGATCGCCGAAGACTATGACGTGAAATACGTCCTGCATTTCTGGGAATTTGCCGACGCGGTCCGCAGAGGCGACGCCCTGTGGCCGGAAGGCGCGTTTGAACATTATATGAACCTGGGGATCATCACGGACCGGAGCGTGTTGTTCCATGGATCGATGCTGAAAGCCGACGAGATCGAACGGCTGGCGAAGACCGGCGCCTCGGTCATCCATAATCCGGATATCAACGGGACCAACTGCGGAAACTGCGCTTACATACCCAAGATGCTGGAAGCCGGCGTCAATGTGGGGCTGGGCTGCGACTATGGTTCGCTGGACGTGATGACATCCATGAAGCTGATGCTCATGATCCACAATATCATGCCGCGGCCGCTGAAAGGCCTGGCTTATCATGAACCGTTCAAAGCGGCGACCCTGGGAACGGCCCGGGCATACGGGCTGGAAGAACAGACCGGCAGCCTTGAAGTCGGAAAGCGGGCCGATATCATCACCATCGACCTTAAAAAAGCGCCCCATATGCTGCCTATGTGCACAGCGCTGCTGGACGTGCAGCCGGAACTTTTGTATTTCCTTTTTACAAGGAACTGCGCCGGGACGACCACGTCCGAGACGATGATCGACGGGCGCTTCATCCGCCGGAACGGAGCGTTTACCGAGATCGACGAAGAACGCTTCGTGGCGAAAGCGGCGGAATGGTGTGAAAAAGGCATGAAAGACCTGACAGCCGCGTTCCGGGAGAAGCGGGAGTATGCCCGTATCATCCATCCGGACTTCACGAAAGATGAAGATATACCGGAGGATACTTTGCTTTAGGCCGCAGCTTTGATATAATAGTTACATCATAAAACCTAAGAGAGGGAGGATCATCATGCTGACTGAACGAATGAAGAAACTGATCTACGAAATTCCCAAGGGAGAAAACCATATTCATATAGAAGGTTCGATTCCGCCGGAAGTGGCCATCCGCCTGGCAAAGAAAAACGGCGTCGATCTGCCGTGGAAGACGGCGGAGGAGCTGGCCGCCCATCTGAGGCAGCCTTTCGCCAGCCTGGACGCCTTCATGGAAAGCGACCGTATGGTCAACTCCGTATGCCAGACAGAAGAAGATTACGCGGAAGTGCTTTACGCGCTGGCGAAACAGGCGAAAGATCAGAATATCATCTATACCGAATATCTGCTGGATTATCCGCTGAACGAGATCCGGGGCATCTCTTTGGAGACCGTGGTAAACGGTTATGAAGCCGGACGCCAGAAGGCGATGAAAGAGCTGGGCGTGGATATCGTCTTCATCGCGGGCATCGACCGGTCCCTGTCCTCCGATATGAGCCTGAAGTTCATCCGCGATATTGAACCTTATAAAGATATCATCCCGGCCATCGGTATGGACTGCGAGGAGAACGGTCATCCGTGCATCAAGCATAAAGCGGCTTACGACCTGGCGAAAGAGATGGGCCTGTACTTAAGCGCCCACGCCGGCGAAGATCCCAACGCGGGCGACATGGCGGTGCAGAATGTGTGGGACGCCGTCGATAAGATGGGCTGCGTCCGCATCGAACATGGCGTGCTTTCCATCCGGGACGAGGCGCTCATGAAACATCTGGCGGAGAAAAAGATCCTTTTGACCACCTGCCCGACGGGCAACTGCCCGCACGTATTCCCGAGGCTGGAAGATCATCCGCTTAAATTCCTCATGGAACAGGGTATCCCGTGCTCCATCAGTTCAGACGACCCGCCGTATGTGGGCGACCTGATCGAGACCATGTTAAGGACGGCCGACGCGCTGAACCTGACGGAAGACGATATCATCGAGCTGGAACGCAACAGCCTTCTTTACTCCATCCGCGGACAGCATCACCTGAAAGAATTTGACGCCTGGGTGGAAAAATGGAAATCTGAGAACTGAAAAAACGGAAATATAAGCATTGGACGACGGACAAATATTTTGACCAGATGGTTTGACCATCTGGTTGAAATATTTGTTTTTTATTTATAAATGTTGACGGGTCAGGGAGCCGCTGATATACTTAAACAGCTTTTACGGTTCATATTTTTATGAGGAGGAAGAAAAGATGAAAAAGAAATGGACAAAAGTGACAGCGATCATACTGGCATTTGTGCTCATGATGTCTCTGGCGGCCTGCGGCGGCCCCGGCGAAACGACCGGTGAAACAGCGGCAGCGGAAGGCTCCGGCAGCGGTACGGAAGCTCAGGGCGCCAAAGGCGTGAAGGTCGGCCTTATATTGAGCGGCGCGATCAGCGACATGAGCTGGAACTATACAGCTTATCAGGGACTTTTGAAGATCGAGGAACAGGGCGCGGAAGTTTTTTATCAGGAAAACGTGGAGCCGGCGGATATTCCGGAACAGTTCCGTACCTACGCGTCCGCCAATATTGACGTGGTGTTCGTAAGCTCAGACAGCTACCAGGAAGTTACGCTGGAGAACGCGCCGAACTATCCGGACGTTCAGTTCATCATCGTCAACGGAAGCGCCAATGAAGGCAACGTATGCTCCGTTCAGGTAGCCGACGAGGAACAGGGATTTGTCATGGGCGCCATCGCGGCGACGGTTTCCAAGACCGGCTCGGTGGGCTTCGTAGGCGGGACCGAGATCACGCCCATCATCAACGCGTCCAAAGGCTTTGAGCAGGGCGTTCATTATGTCAACCCGGATATGGAAGTGCGCACCGTTATGACCGGCAGTATGACCGATACGGCGGCGGCGAAGGAACAGGCGATCGCGCTGGAAGAGTTTGGCGCGGACGTGCTCGTGCCGATGGCGAACAATGCCAGCCTGGGCGTACTGGAAGCGGCGGAAGATACCGGCGTATATTCCATCGGTACAGGCGAAGGCCAGGAAACGAGCGGGCCGAATTCCATGCTCCTGGCGGTGAACAAAGATACGTCGGTCGCTTATCTGGCCGCGTTTGAACAGTACCTCAACGGTGAACTGACATCGGACAGCGACACAGTGCCCAAATATGGCGCGAACCAGGGCGTTGTGACCCTTGGTCCGTGGCAGGCGTGCGCGGACGAGGTGCTGACGGAAGAACAGCGGCAGACGATCCAGGATATCTATGACAAACTGGTGAACGGCGAGATCGAGATCAACCTGGATTAAGCTGTTAAAAACGTAAGGATAAAGCGTTTTCAGGAAACTAAAAAATATTTTTGAGTCCAAACAAACATTTTGACCAAACGGTTTAACCGTTTGGTTGAAATGTTTCTTTTTCTTTTAAACACATTGACTGTTAAAAATCCGATTGTTATACTGGAATCGAATTTTGTATCAATAAGGCGACTTTAGGAGGAAAACATGAAGACCACATTTACACGGACTTATGAAGAAGAGAAAGAATACAAACTTTCCGATTTAAAACCATATGAAGTGGATCTGTTGAAACGGGTGATCGAAATCTGCTGGGAAGCCAGAGAGAAAGGAAATCATCCGTTTGGCTGTCTGTTGGCCGATGAGGCGGGCAATATCCTTATGGAACAAGGCAACGAAGAAGTGACGGAAGGCGGCGACTGCACCTGTCACGCGGAGACAGCCCTTATGCGCAAGGCCACGAAGAAATATACAAAAGAAGAGATGGCTCATTTTACCATGTATAACTGCGGCGATCCCTGCGCCATGTGCGCCGGCGCGATCTACTGGGGCAACCTTGGCAGAGTTGTTTATATCGGCCGGGAGTCTGAACTGAAAAAATACACCGGCGACGACCTGCGCAATCCCACCCTGGATCTTCCGTCCAGAGTCGTGTTCGCCAGCGGACAGAAAAAAGTAGAGGTGCTTGGCCCATTCCTTGAACTGGAACCTGAACTGATGAAATGCCATGAGAACTACTGGCATCCGTCAGAAAATTTCAAAGGGTGATTCGGGAATTGACTAATATAGGGCGGCATCCGGAACGGACGGCCGGCCCGCTTATCTAAGAGGAGGAGATTCACATGAAAAAAGGGATAAGAAAGATCCTTGCCGTATCTCTGGCAGCGCTCATGACGCTGTCTTTGGCAGCCTGCAGCGGCTCCGGAGAGACGACGGCAGACACGACGGCAGACACGACAGCGGCCGAGACCGGAAGCGAGACAGCGGCAGATGAAGGCACAGAAGCCAAAAGCGCCGATGGCCTGAAGGTCGGCCTTATATTAAGCGGCCCGATCAGCGATATGAGCTGGAACTACACCGCTTATCAGGGACTTTTAAAGATCGAGGAGCAGGGCGCCGAGATCTTCTATCAGGAGAACGTACAGCCCGCTGATACGGCGGATCAGTTCCGTACCTACAGCACAGCCGGCATCAACCTGGTATTCGTAAGCTCTGACAGCTACCAGGACGTTGTTATGGAAGAGGCTCCCAACTATCCGGATATGCAGTTCATCATCATCAACGGTTCCGTGAACGAAGGCAATGTATGCTCCGTTCAGGTATCTGACGAGCAGCAGGGCTTCATGATGGGCGTTATCGCGGCGACGGCTTCCAAGAACGGTTCCGTCGGATTTGTCGGCGGCCAGGAGATCACGCCGATCATCAACGGTTCCAAAGGTTTTGAGCAGGGCGCGAAATATGTCAATGAAGATATCAACGTAACGATCACCATGACCGGAAGCATGACCGATACAGCGGCAGCGAAAGAACAGTCCATCGCTTTGGCGGACGCGGGCTGCGACGTTGTTGTCCCCATGGCTGACAACGCCAGCCTGGGCGTGCTGGAAGGCGCTGAAGACCAGGCCATCTACTCTGTAGGAACAGGCGAAGGCCAGGAGACAAGCGGCCCCAACTCCATGCTCGCGGCAGTGAACAAAGATACGGCGGTTGCTTATCTGGCCGCTTTTGAGCAGTACCTGAACGATGAGCTGCCCACTGATGAAACTGTTCCGAAATACGGCGCCGCTGAAGGCGTTGTAACCCTCGGACCGTGGCAGGCATGCGCGGATGAACTTCTGACAGACGAGCAGAAACAGTCTGTACAGGACATCTATGACAAGCTGGCTGCCGGAGAGATCGAGATCAGCATTGACTGATATGAAACAGTAACAAAGTGACTCCTTAGGATCAGTGGGTGAGACCTCATCCACTGATTCCTTTGTGATTGCCGCAGTATAGTTATTGGAGCAGTCCATGCGTCAATAACTATGCTGCGGAAAGGATTTGCGAGAGGGGACTGATCGTGTGCGGAAAGCAAATAAAAATAAATTAGTCAGATTTTTGGAGGAGCTTTATTACCCTGTCATCGCCGTGGTGGTCGCTATCCTGATCTCCGGCCTTATGATGCAGGCGCTGGGCTTTGATCCGATAAACGCTTATATGTATCTGTTCCAGGGAGCTTTCGGCAGCGTGGCTTCCTTCAGTGAGAATTTTGTAAAAGGTATCCCGCTGGTATTCATGGGTCTGTCGTTCGCCATGGCCATGCGCAGCGGTATCATCAACCTGGGCGCCACAGGCCAGCTCTATATCGGCGCCTTGTTCGGGACTTTCGTGGGGACCCATTTCGCGGGGCTTCCCATTTTCATCCATTTGCCCCTGACCCTGATCGCCGGATTCTTGGGCGGCGGCCTGATGGGCTGGATCGTCAGCTTTTTAAAGAGCCGTTTCGGAGCCAGCGAGCTGATCACCACCATCATGCTGAACAACATCGCCATTCAGCTGATCAGCTATATGGTCACGGGACCAATGAAAGACAACGCTTCCAGCAGTTTCCCCCAGTCGGCCCGGATACTGGAAAGCGCGGAGCTTCCCATCATCCTTGAAGGCACCCGGCTGCATGCCGGGCTGATCATCGCGATCCTGGCCATCGTCTTTTACTATGTGTTCCTGTGGTGGACCCGCAGAGGCTACGAGGTCCGCGTCGTGGGAGCCAACCGGTACGCCGGCATCTATGCCGGCATGAACGTGCGCAAGAACCAGATGATCGCCATGATGATCGCCGGCGGTATGGCCGGCCTGGGCGGATGTATCGAGATCCTCTCCGTACAGACCCGTCTGATGCAGGCGTTTGCCGGCAACACCGGCTTCGACGGCGTGGCGGTGGCGCTCCTTGGCAACAATACGCCTGTCGGCATCGGCGTTTCCGCTTTCCTGTTCGGTATGCTCAACAACGGATCCAGCACGATGGAGATGCTGGCCCGGGTACCGAACGCCATGATCTATATGATCCAGGGCCTGATCATCCTTCTTGTCGTTGGACGGAATATGTTCCGGTTTGAAGGTATACGAAAGAAGATCCGCAGGAAAAAACGCGCGAAGGAGGCGTAAAGACATATGATAGAGATGATCACAAGCTTTTTGTCAACAGATTTACGTATGGCAACGCCTCTGCTGATCGCGGCGCTGGGGCTTGTTTACTGCTCCAGGTCCGGTATCGTCAACATCGGCGTTGAAGGTATGATGCTGATCGGTTCGCTGATGGGCGTCGTCGGTTCCTATTATACCGGCTCCGCTCTTTTGGGCGCTCTTGTGGCCATAGGCGTGAACCTGATCGTATCCCTTGTATTCGCGTTCTTTGCCGTAACGATCAAAGCGGATCAGAACGTTATCGGTACGGCTATCAATACATTCGCGACCGGTCTGACCGTTACGGTCAACCGTGTCATATTCGGCGTGGGAACGTCCCAGAACATCGAAGTGTTTGAACGGGTGAAGATCCCGGTACTCAGCGAGATCCCCATCATCGGCGAAGCGGTCTTCGATCAGGCGATCCTGGTCTACATCGCCCTCATCGCGGTGCCCGTGCTCTGGTTCATCCTTATGAAGACCAGCCTGGGCTTAAAGATCCGTTCCGTCGGTGAAAATCCGCAGGCGTGCGATACGGTGGGCATCAACGTCTATCGCGTCCGCTACGGGACGATCCTGTTCAGCGGCGCCCTGGCCGGACTGGCCGGCGCGTATGTGTCCATGGGTCAGCTGAACTCCTTTACGGAAGATATGATCGCGGGCCGCGGCTTCATTGCCCTCGCGGCGGTGGTACTCGGCAACTACATGCCCGGCGGCGTATTGGCAGCCACGCTGATCTTCGGCGCGGCCAGCGCGCTCCAGTATCGTATGCAGGCGACGGCGATCAGCGTGCCGTATCAGTTCTGGCTGATGCTCCCGTACGTGATCACCATCATCGCCATCTGTCTGTACCGTAAAAGTTCCAACCAGGCTGCCAGCACAGGAAAGCCTTACAATAAGCAGTAGGAGGGATACGTACCATGGCATTTTTGGAAATGAAGCATATCAGTAAATATTTTGGAGATGTGGCTGCCAATGTGGACGTAAACCTGAGCGTTGAAAAAGGCGAAGTGCACGCCCTCCTGGGCGAAAACGGCGCGGGCAAAAGTACGCTGATGAACATCCTTTACGGCATGTATTCCCAGAGTGAAGGCGACATTTATCTGAACGACGAACTGGTCCGCATAAAAGATCCCCGGGATTCCATCGCGAAAGGCATCGGCATGGTCCATCAGCATTTCATGCTGATCCCGGCGCTGTCCGTCATCGAAAACGTGGTGCTGGGCCTTCAGGGTCAGAAGTTCGTGCTCGACCTGAAGACCGCGGCGAAGGAATTTTCCGAACTGGCGAAAAAGTACGGCATGGAGATCGATCCGTGGGCGAAGGTGAGCCAGCTTTCCGTCGGCCAGCAGCAGCGCCTTGAAATATTGAAAGCCCTTTACAGAAAGGCGGATCTGCTGATCCTCGACGAACCGACGGCGGTCTTGACGCCACAGGAGGTGGAGGGCCTGTTTGAGATGATCCGCGGGCTGACCAAAGAAGGCCATACGATCATTTTCATCAGCCATAAGCTGGTGGAGATCATGGAGATCTGCGACCGCTGCACCGTTCTTCGTCAGGGACGCGTGGTGGGCACGAAGAAGATTTCCGAGATCCACGACAGAAAAGAACTGGCCGCGCTGATGGTGGGCCATCAGGTGGATATGACGGTCCAAAAGAAAGATATCCCCCGGGGCGAAAAGATCCTGGACGTAAAAGACCTTTCCTTTACCAATAAAAAGAAAGTACGGATATTGAAAAATATATCCTTCGATCTTTACGGCGGCGAGATACTGGGTATCTGCGGCGTGGACGGCAACGGACAGTCGGAGCTCATCCATTGTCTGACCGGCCTTGAGACAGCCACCTCCGGCCACTTTACGATCAAAGGAAAAGACATGACTCAGGCCAGACCGAGAGATGTACTGGCCATGGGCGTGTCCCACATTCCGGAAGACCGACTGAAATACGGCATGGTCCGGGAGATGAACATCAACGAGAACCTTCTTCTCATGACTTACCGTAAACCGGAATACAACAAGCACGGTCTGTTTGACTGGAAAAAGATAACGGAAAAGAACGAAAAACTCTGTGAGGTCTACAATGTAAAAACACCGTCCATCCACGAGTTGGCAGGCAATCTTTCCGGCGGCAACCAGCAGAAAGTCGTCGTGGCCCGGGAGATGGAAAGAGAACCGGATCTGCTCATCGCGGTCCATCCGGACAGAGGTCTGGACATCGGCGCCACAAAATATATCCAGAACCGGATCGTTGAGGCCCGGGACAGGGGCGCGGCTGTTCTTCTCGTATCCACCGAGTTGGAAGAGATCATGGAACTGTCGGACCGTATCCTTGTCATTTATGAAGGCCAGGTCATGGACATCCTTCCGCAGAAAGACGCCACAAGGCATCAGCTGGGTCTGCTCATGGCAGGCGTCCGCCCGTAACAGCGGAAAAAAGGCCGGTATATAGAAAACTTATCAGAGGAGCTGCCGCGGCGCGCGCAGCTCCTCTTTGACAAAACACATATTCATGGTATAATGTGAACACTTAGCGAATACGAGCGAAGCGAAGTATGAGCTTAGTGAGAACATATACCTGGACACTTAGCGAATCGGAGCCGGAAGGCGAACGATGAGGTTAGTGACCATGGCATAATAATTGCGCAATGCGCAATTCAGGCCGATAAATCGGCCTGCCTTGCTTCGCAAGGATTATACCGGAAAGCCACGGCTTGGAAAGTAAATGTCGC
>CALWEE010000002.1 GCA_944376975.1 uncultured Lachnospiraceae bacterium | reverse complement strand
AAAGAAATCTTTATGTATGCCCGACAGACGATCTTTTTCTTTCTGATGCCTTTCAAAAACCGCCTGTCCCTTACTGTACGCCTCGTCCAGCCGCTCGCCGGCCGCTTCGCAGGAAACGATCTGCCGCCTGCGCTCGTCTTCGGCTTCTTTTGTCTCCCGGATCTTTTCCGAAGTCGCGTCTTTTTCTTCGGCGAGACGTTCCAGTTCCTCATGCAGACGTTTTTTGTTTTCCGATATAAAATCTTTTTTCTGTATAAAACCGGAAACATCCACTTCCAGTCCGGAATTTTTCGACCGGTACGCCTGTTCTTTCGCCGTTTCTTCATCAAGCCTCGCGCTGAGCGAAGACACGGTCTCCTGGGCGGCTTCCCTAGAACGTTCAAGGTCGCCTTGCTCTTTTTCCAGTTCCGACCGGAGCCGGTTTATATCTTCCACCTGTTTTTTCAGTTCATCCGATTCCCTTTTAAGGGACGCGAAGGTTTCCTGCTGACGTTCTTTTGACGATCCGATCTGGTCGATATTGACCGTAAGGGTATTGTTCTTCAACGTCAGGCTCTGGATATCTTCGTTGATCTCCCCGACGCGCCGGCGGTTTTCCCGCTTTTCATCGTGGGCTTTGTCCGTCTGCCCGGTCAGGCGCCGGATCTCTCCATCCAGTTTTGCCAACTGTTCTTTGAGTTCATCCATCTCCCTGTGCCTTCCCAGCAGATTGCCGGAATGTTTGAAAGCGCCGCCGGATATGGAACCGCCGGGACTTAATGATTCGCCCGCAAGCGTGACGATGCGCAGGGAATAATGGTATTTTCGGGCGATGCGCAACGCTTCATCCATTGTTTCGGCCACCACTACCCGTCCGAGAAGATGATCCGCCAGCTTCCGATACGCTTCGTCGCATAAGATCAGCTCATTTGCCATGCCCAAAACGCCCTTTTCCTTAAGGACGTCATCCCTGTTGGGCAACGTCCGCGGGACGATGCTGGTCATGGGAAGGAACGTGGCCCGGCCATAACGGTTCTGTTTCAGATATTCGATCATCTGCTTGGCCGTTTTCTCATCCTGGGTGACAATATTTTGTATGCTTCCGCCAAGGGCTGTTTCAATGGCCGTTTCATACTGTTTCTCCACTTTGATGATATCCGCCACAACGCCGACGATCCCTTTATTCTGTTTTTTCTGCTCCATGACCCGCCGGATACTACCGCCGTAACCTTCATACCGCTCGGCGATCCCCTGAAGGGTCTGGTATCGGGCGCCCAGGCGCTGATAAGCTTCTTCCTTGGCGGACAGCTGGCTGTGAAGGGCGTCGATCCGGATCTGGATCTCTTTTCCTTCCGCCTCCCGGCTGCTTAAACGGTCCCGGAGTTTTGCCAGGGATTTTTGGATATCGGCGCTTTCCTGTCTGTAATCCGCCAGCTTCTTTTCAAAACCGGAGGCCTCGCTTTGGGCCGTGATCAGCCGTTTGCTCAGTTCCGCCTTCCGGATCTGGATCTGCTCCAGCATGGTATCATAACGCTGTCCCCGGGCTTTGAGTCCGGCTCCGTCGTTGAGATACTCGATGATATCCGCGTTTTTATCGTCGATATCCCGCCGGAGCTTTTCGATGGACGCCGCCATCTGTTCCAGGTCGCCCTGGACGGACGCCTTCCGTGAAGAAAGCCGGGCGATCTTTTCATCCAGTTCCTTTTCTTCATTATCGCAGCCGGCCAGTTCCTCTTTTTTGGACGCCGTCTGCCGGCTTATCTCATCCATACGCTCCCCGAAGTGGAGCAAGGACGATCCCAATCCACGGATCTGTTCTTCCAGCAGATGGATCTGTCCCTCATTTTTCTGTTTTTCCACCAACAGCTCATTGTTGGCCGACTGGATGGCTTCAATGGCCGTCTCGCATACTTCCAGCTCTTTCTGCGCCTGGTCGTATTCGATCCGCACCTGTTCAAGGGCCTTCCTGCTTTGGTCCAGATCGTCGGAAACGATCTGTTCCTTTTCGGCGTATGCCTTTTCCTGCGCTTTTAACCGGCCGTATTCGCTTAAATACATGACCATGTCGTACAGCTTCAGCTGATCGCGCAGTTTCAGGTAAGCCTTCGCTTTTTCCGCCTGTCTGGACAACGGACCGACCTGCTTTTCCAGTTCCGCCAGGATATCGTTGACGCGGGACAGGTTCTGATGCTCGCTTTCCAGGTTTTTCTCGGCAAGGGCCTTACGCTTTTTATACTTGACGATACCGGCCGCCTCATCGAACAGCTCCCGCCGTTCTTCCGGTTTTCCGCTCAATATCTTGTCGATCTGCCCCTGTCCGATGATGGAATAGCCTTCCTTTCCGATACCTGTATCGAAAAACATCTCCTGCACGTCCCGAAGGCGGCATACGGACCCGTTCAGCAGATACTCGCTTTCTCCCGACCGGTAAACCCGACGCGCCACCGTCACCTCGTCAAAATCCATGGGCAGTTTGTGATCCTGATTGTCGATCGTGATCGCCACATAGGCAAAGCCTAAAGGTTTTCTATTCTCGGTACCAGAAAAAATAACATCTTCCATTTTTGAGCCGCGCAGCTGCTTCGCGCTCTGTTCACCCAGAACCCATCGCACCGCGTCCGCCACGTTACTTTTTCCGCTGCCGTTAGGCCCTACTATGCCTGTGATGCCTTTGTTGAATTTGAGGACGGTCTTATTGGCAAACGACTTGAAACCTTGTAGTTCAATGGTCTTTAAATACATACATCTTCATCCTCACACTGATAGATTCCCTGCTCCTTCAACCGGATCAGCGCCTGATAGGCAGCCTGCTGACCGGCGGCCTGCTTTGTCCTGCCTTCGCCTGTACCGATCACCTGGCCGTCCAGGCAGACCTGCATGACAAAGGTCCGGTTATGTTCCGGCCCGATGGTGTCGGACAGCTCATATTTCAAAGACGCTTTGCCATGACTTTGGACGACTTCCTGGAGCACGGTCTTGCAGTCATGAAAACGCCGTTTATGTTCGATGTCGTTCAGGACATATTTTAAGACAAAGGCCTTCGCGGGTTCAAACCCGCCATCCAGATAGATGCTCCCGATGACCGCTTCCAAAGCGTCCGAAAGAATGGAATCCCTTTCTCGTCCGCCGGTGGCTTCTTCTCCTTTGCCCAGGAGGAGGAAGGCGCCGATGGAAAGTTCCCGCGCCGAATACGCCAGCGACGGTTCGCATACGAGGCTGGCCCGCAGTTTGCTCAGTTCACCTTCCTGTTTTCCGGGAAACCTTCCGAACAGCAGATCGCTGGATATCAGTTCCAGCACCGCGTCGCCCAGAAATTCCAGCCGTTCATTGTTGTCGTGCCGGTCCATATGATGCTCATTGGCGTAGGAACTGTGGGTCAGGGCTTTTTTCAGCAGGCCCGTATCCCGATAAGAATATCCGATCCGCTGTTGGAACCGGTCCATATTATCTTTGACAGACATATCCTTTCATCTCCTCTATAATACGATAAAAGGGGAGTCCTGTCAGTTTTGCAGGACTCCCGCACCATACGCGTATCATTCGTCTAAAGCTTTTTTTATCTGCTCCAGCGCATCTCCCACAGTGACGATCTTTTTAGCCGTGTCTTCTGAAATCTCCACATCCAGTTCTTCCTCGATACCCATGATGATCTGGAAGATATCCAGTGAATCGGCGCCCAGATCATCCACGAAGGACATGTTCTCCGATATTTCATCCGGTTCGATATTCAGCACTTCGCCTATGATCTGTTTCAGTTTACCCAACTCCATACATCCACACCCTTTCCCTTATCTCAATACAACAACTCAGTTATCTGAAAGCATTTCACCGATCTTCCGACTGATGTCCTGCTCTTTAAAGGCAATGCACTGGATGATGGAATTCTTGATCTCCAGGGCATTGGAACTACCATGGGATTTGACCACAAGCCCTTTAAGGCCCAAAAGGGGCGCGCCCCCGTACTCCGCCGCGTCAAACTGTTTGACCAGCTCTTTCAACGTGGGTTTGACGAGCAGGGCCCCGATCTTGGATCGCAAGGACGCCATCATGCCTTCTTTTATCTTATGAAATAACGTGCTCGCCACGCCTTCGTACATTTTCAGGATGACATTCCCCACAAAAGCTTCGCAGACGACCACGTCCGCTTTGCCCGCCGGTATGTCCCGGGCTTCGATATTGCCGATGAACCGGATGCCTTTCGCCGCTTTCAAAAGCGGGTAGGTTTCCTTCACCAGCTGATTGCCCTTTTCTTCTTCCGCCCCGATATTGACGATGGCCACTGTCGGATCTTTAACGCCGATGATATTCTCCATATACAGCGAGCCCATCTTGGCGAACTGGACAAGGGCGCTCGGCCTGGCGTCCACGTTGGCGCCGCAGTCGATCAGCAGGGAAAAACCTTTTTCCGTCGGGATCAGCGGCGCGAGAGGCGCCCGTTCCACGCCTTTGAGCCGGCCCACGATCAGCTGTCCGCCGGCCAGTACCGCGCCGGTGGAACCGGCAGAGACCATGGCGTCCGCTTCGCCGTTTCGTACCAGCTTCTGACAGACGACAATGGATGAATCTTTTTTGCCGCGTATCGCGGCCACCGGCGCTTCGTCGTTGCTGATCACCTGCGTCGTATGCACGATCGTTACCCTGTCTTTGTCATAAGTATATCCGGAAAGTTCCTTTTCTATGGTCGTTTTGTCACCGACAAGGATCAGTTTCAGACGGTCCTTCTGGGCGATCGCTTCCACCGCGCCTTTTATGACCACACCCGGAGCGTCATCGCCCCCCATGGCATCTACGGCGACTGTTGTATATTCTGCCATAATCCGCCTCCAGAACGTAAAATATTCTGGCCAGAGTACCGGCCAGTCTTTTATATCTAAATATACTAGATAATATTCATTAAATCAATCTTTTTTCATAACAAAAAAGGATATTACAAAGGAAAACTCCCTGTAATATCCTGTCTATGACCCATCATCTGTGTCTGTCGTTGATCATTTTGCCTCAACGATAGACTTTTTAGCATAATAACCGCATGCTTTGCACACTCTGTGGGGCATCATGAGTTCACCGCAATGGCTGCATTTTACCAGTGTGGGAGCGCTCATCTTCCAGTTCGCGCGCCGGCTGTCTCTTCTTGCTTTGGATGATTTATTCTTTGGACATATGGACATAGGTTACACCTCCTTAAAATTCTTAAATATATCACGAATAGCCGCCATACGCGGATCCGGTACATCCCGGTCGCAGCCGCATTCGCCTTCGTTCAGATCCTTCCCGCACTTTGGACAGATCCCTTTGCAGTCGGGCCGGCAAAGTGTCTTCATGGGAAACCGTGTATAAAGTTCATAATAAATGAGCTGTTCCGTATCGACTGTCTGGCCGTCCGGCATATAGACCGACCGGTCCGAACCGTCTTCATCAGCCTCTTTTGAAAGATCGATAAGATGGAGCGCTTCGATATGGAACGCTGTCGGTACGGGTGTCAGGCAGCGGCCACAAGGTATATCGACAGACAGATCGCCACACACTTCCAGCTGCGCTTTCCGCTCGCCCGCGTTCGCGATGATGACGCGCACCGGACTTTCGCAGCGCACCGGGCAGGAAGAACCGTCGAATACATAACGGTCTTTCTCCGGCGTGATCTCATAGACGCCGCTTTTATTGGATGTGGAAATCATCTCTGAAATATCTATCCGCATAGCTGTCTCCCAAACTTCATACTCTACCAATTATACATAGGGCTTATTTGTTTGTCAATAATTATTTTCCATATGTGTAAAGGTTTAGCCCTTTACACAGAATATCCGCGGAAACCGGTCGTTTCCGCGGACATCTCATTCCATATATCAGCCGACAAGAGCCACCGTTTCCCTGGCGATCGCCAGTTCTTCGTTGGTCGGTATGACCATGATGGCGGTACGGGAATCCGGTGTGGACACGATCAGGTCTTCGCCCCGTTTCGCGTTGAGTTCCGGATCCAGTTTGACGCCCAGGTAACCCAGGTACGCGCATATATCTTCCCGGACATATTTGTTGTTCTCGCCAAGGCCCGCCGTGAAAGCGATGGCGTCCACGCCGTTCATGGCCGCGGCGTACGCGCCGATATACTTGGCCACTCTGTACGCGAACACTTTCATGGTCAGGAGCGCCTCCGGCTTTTTAGCCAGGGAATCTCTTTCCAGATCCATAAAGTCGCTCGTATATCCAGATATACCGAGAACGCCGGATTTTTTGTTCAGGATATCCATGATCTCGCCAAGGGAAAGACCTTCTTTTTTCGCGATGAACTCAATGATGGCCGGATCGATGTCGCCGGACCGGGTACCCATGATCAGTCCTTCCAGCGGCGTCAGTCCCATGGAGGTGTCCACGGACTTGCCGTATTTGACCGCGCAGCAGCTGGCTCCGTTGCCCAGATGGCAGACGATCGTCTTGACCTGATCGTAGGGTTTGTTCAGAAGCTGGGCCGCCTTTTTGGATACATAGCTGTGGGAAGTCCCGTGGAATCCGTAACGGCGCACTTTGTATTTTTCATAATATTCTTTAGGCAGGCCGTACAGATAGGCTTCTTCCGGCATGGTCTGATGGAAAGCCGTATCGAACACGGCCACCATGGGCGTGTTGGGCATGAGCGCCTTGCAGGCGTTGATGCCGATCAGGTTCGCCGGATTATGTAACGGCGCCAGGTCTGAGCAGGCTTCGATCGCTTTGATCACCTCGTCGTTCAGGACAGTGGCTTCCGAAAAGCTCTCGCCGCCATGCACGATACGATGGCCCACCGCGTCGATCTCGCTCATGTCTTTGATCACGCCTCTTTGCGGATCGGTGAGCGCGTTCAGCACCATGGCGATCGCTTCCGTATGCGTGGGCATGGGGCTTTCCGTCTTTGTCTTTTCCCCGCCCTTCGGCTGATAGACCAGCCGGCTTCCATCTATAGCGATACGTTCACACAATCCCTTCGCCAGGACATCCTCCGTAACCGAGTCGATGAGCTGAAATTTCAGAGAAGAACTCCCACAGTTGATCACTAATACCTTCATAATATATCTCCTTATCTGTCAGACGTTCGCGCGAGCGCGGACCGGATCTTATTTTGTTTCTGCTGCTTGCTGCGCTTCCTGAAGCTGTGCCTGTACGGCTGTGATGGCGACAACGCCAACGATGTCGTCGGCCGAGCAGCCGCGGGACAGGTCGTTTACCGGACGGGCAAGGCCCTGGGTGATCGGTCCGTAGGCTTCCGCCTTCGCCAGTCTCTGAACAAGCTTATAGCCGATATTGCCGGCGTCCAGATCGGGGAAGATCAGCACGTTGGCATGTCCGGCCACTTCATTGTCCGGCGCTTTCTGAGCGGCAACTTCCGGAACGATGGCCGCGTCAAGCTGGAATTCACCATCGACCAGAAGATCCGGATACTCTTCATGGGCGATCTCGACAGCGCGGACCACTTTATCCACGTCCGGATGGCTGGCGCTACCCATTGTAGAATGGGACAGGAAAGCCGTGATCGGTTTCTTGCCTACCAGCGTCTCAAACGTCTTGGCGGAAGAATCGGCTATGGCCGCCAGTTCTTCGGAAGACGGATTCTGGTTCAGTCCCGCGTCGGAGAATACGAACACGCCGTCCGCGCCATAGGTGCAGCCCGGTACGTCCATTACGAAGAACGCGGAAACCAGTTTGCTTCCCGGAGCGGTCTTCAGTATCTGAAGGGAAGGTCTGAGGACGTTGGCCGTCGTTGTACGGCAGCCGCCCACCATACCGTCCGCGAAGCCCATCTTTACCATCATAACGCCGAAGAACAGGTAGTTGGCCGTCAGGATACGTCTCGCGTCGTTCAGTGTCATACCTTTTCTTTTACGGAGCTGATAAAAATGAACGATAAAATCGTCCAGATGTTCATAGGTTTCCGGGCAGATGATCCTGGCCGCGGAAATGTCATGTCCTTTTGCCGCTTCTTCGATCTCTTCCGGATGTCCCACAAGGATGAGATCCGCAAGATCTTCTTTAATGATTTTTTCCGCGGCAACAATGACTCTTATATCATTGCCTTCCGGCAGAACGATCGTTTTCTTTGACTGTTTTGCTCTCTCTTTCACTCCATCAATAAACGCCATAGTCAAAAACTCCTTTCATCCCCAAATTAAATATGGATCGTATTATACAGAAAATATTATATACCAGCAAAAAAAGACTAACAAGTTCTTTTTGCCCATAAACAAGCCGTAAATTGTTTTTTTTTCAGTCCATATACCTGAAATCGGTCTATACAGCTCTTTAAAATCAGGTTATACTATACCAAAACCCAGCAAAGATTGGCTATTTTTTAACATATTTACCATAGAGAAAGGATCTGTTTTTCATGAAAACCGCCGCCATCATCGCCGAATACAACCCGTTCCACAACGGTCATCATCATCAGCTCCAGACGGTCCGGGACCGGTACGGCGCCGACCGCGTCATCGTCATCATGAGCGGCGATTTCATCCAGCGGGGCGGCCCCGCTTTCCTGGACAAATATAGCCGCGCCCGGATGGCGCTTTTGGCCGGCGCGGATCTGGTCATCGAACTTCCCGCCGTCTTCGCCGTCTCCGAGTCGGCAATCTTTTCCAGAGGCGCCGTCCGGTTCCTGGTTCGTCTTGGTCTGGTCGACGCCCTTTTTTTTGGCTGTGCGCCCCCCGCTCCGTCTCTCTTTGAAATATGTTCGGATATACTGCTTGATGAGCCCCCCATTTTTCGTGAAACGCTCCAGTCGGCCGTCCGGGAAGGCCTGTCCTACCCCCGAGCCCGTGCCCTGGCGCTTCGTGAAGCCTTTAGCCTCTCCTTTCCGGGACGTCTTCTCCCGGAAGGTTTTCTTTCTTCGCCCAACAATATCCTCGCCCTGGAATATCATCTGGCGCTGAAACAGGAACACTCCGTCATCCGTCCGGTTCCCATGCTAAGAAAAGGCGCCGGATACCACGATACCCGCGTAAACGGCGCGATGGCCTCCGCCTCCGGCATACGAAAAGCCCTGCTCCAAGACGGTCCATCGCCCGCCGTCAGCCAGGCCGTCCCCGCTTTTGTCTTTGAAGCCCTCTCCGATGGTTTCGGCAAAGCCTTTCCGGTGGTCACCGACGATTTTTCCCAGGTTTTCGCCGCCGCTTTCCTGGCTTACGCCGACGCGGTCCATCCTTCCGAAAACACCTACTTCGGGACCGACCTTTTCCGTCGGATGACCCGTCTTTTTGACGATCAAACGTCCTTGTCCCAATATCTGTCCTTGTTAAAGACAAAGGGCTATACAAAGACCCGGATCGACCGGAGCGTTTTCCGTATGCTCCTTCACATACCAAGGGATCAGGGACGCATCCTCCTTGAGGGTCCCTCCGGCTGGGAATACGCGCGCATCCTCGGGTTCAGGAAAGACAGCGTCGATCTTCTCCACGCGATCAAAAAAGCCCATTCCATCCCGCTGATCGCCAAGATGGCCGACGCTCCCCGCAAACTTCCTTCCCGGTCTTTGGCCGTTCTGAAAAAAGACATTTACGCCGCCGACCTGTATCGGCACATACAACAGATCAAGTTCCGCGGCGTCCTGAAAACGGAATGGACCCAGTCTGTCATACGGGTATAAAGGAAAAAGCAGGAACATAAGATAAAGCAAAAAGAGGTCCCATGGCCGTCTGTTTTATCTGTTTCCTGCTTTTTTTCATTTTTCCCGATATAAGCAAACAAGGCGTGGAAGACGGTATACGCCTGCTCGCCTTCCAGCTGATCCCTTCGCTATATCCTTTTTTGCTCCTGTCTTCGATCGTCCGCCTTATGGACATTCCCGCCGGCCTATCCCGTATCTATCCGGTGATCTTCGGCTTCATATCCGGCTATCCCACAGGCGCCAAAGCCGTCGCGGACATGAACGCGGCAGGGAAGATAGAAAAAGGGAAGGCCGAAACGCTTCTCGTGCTTGTCAGCAATCCCAGCCCCGCTTTCATGATCAGTTATGCCGCCATGGGCATGCTCGGCGACGCCGCTCTCGGGCCTTTGATGTGGGCCGCCGCCCTTTCCGGTTCGTTTTTGGCTTATGCCGTCCTTCTTTTATCCCGTCGATACGCTTCCCCGGAAAACCGTGTCCTGGCCGCGTCGTCCATACCATGCCCCACCCGTCCTTCAGGTTTTTTTGACCGGATCGACGCCGCTTCCTCCGACACCTTCGCCATCCTTATGTCCATATGCGAAACCGTGCTGATCTTTTCCGTCGTCACCGCGTTCCTTGACGCGGCGGCCTTCCTGCCGCCAATGATCCGGCTCCTTCTATCCGGCCTCATGGAAATGACCTGCGGTATCAGCCGGATGGCGGCCTCGGACCTGCCGGATGTGGCAAAGATCTGTCTGATCACTTTTTTCGCCGCTTTCGGCGGGCTTTCCACCGCTGCCCAGACCGCTCCCATCCTGCGGGCCCGGTCTTTTTCCATAAAAAAATACATCACAGGAAAAGCCCTGGCCGCCTGCCTGGCTCTCCCTGTGATCTTATGCTTGCTGTATGTATTCCGGCCCTCCTGTTTTTAACCAGGATACGGCGCGTATCGTGTCGGATCAGTCAATGTCCTCGTAATCGAATTCATCGTCGTCATCGTCGCCGTCATACGCTTCCGGTTCTTCGTATGTATCTTCCGTATCGTCCGCGTCGTAAGAAGCGTCCTGATCGTAATCGTCCGCGAGAGTATGTACCGGCGCGGTGGTGGACGGTGTGGGGCTTTCAAGCTGAGAAGCCAGAGCCTCCTGATTCTCTTCGAGGACGCGCAGATTGGACGTCAGTCCATTTATAAAGCCTTCGCTGTGTTCCGTCGCGATGCTCAGCGCGTTGCTCACGATGTTCTGGAGATTATCCACCAGATCTTTTGTGTACTCAAGCGCGTTCACGCGGATCTCCTCTGCGTTTTCATTGGCTTCGTTGACAGTTGCCTCCGCCTGGGCGTTGGCCGCGTTCATCACTTCTTCCGCTTTCGCGTAAGCTTTCAGCATGATCTCGTGTTCCTCCACCAGCTGGTTGGCGTAAGCTGTCGTTTCTTCCAGCATCTTTTCCGCCTGAGCCTGGGCGTCGCTGATGATCTTGTCTTTATTGGCGATGATCTTCTGATAGCGTTTGATCTCGTCCGGCATTTTCAGACGCAGTTCCGTCAGAAGCTCCAGTAATTCATCCTTATGAACGATAATCTTTGACTGGGAAAAAGGCTGGTTCTTACAGCTTTCCACGTACTCTTCGATCTCATCGATCAACTGTTCAATTCTGCTCATATCTCATTCTCCTTTATACTGAATTTGGCTTTAACTTTCTCAATGACACATTCGGGCGCGAAGCGGTCCAACGGTCCCCCGTATCTGGCGATCTCTTTTAAGATGCTGGAGCTCAGATAGGAGTACTCCTGGCTTGTGACCAGGAACATGGTGTCGACCCGCGGGTTGACGATCCGGTTCGTCTGGGCGATCTGGAGTTCATATTCAAAATCGGAAACAGCACGAAGGCCGCGGACCATGATATGGGCCCCCACCTTATCGGCAAAATCGATCGTCATGCCTTCAAAAGACATGACCGTCACATTCTTCATGTCTTTTGTCACTTCTTCCAACATTTTAACACGTTCTTCGACAGAAAACAATGGCGTTTTTGCACTGTTTTTAAGAACGCCTACGACCAGTTCATCCACCATGGAGCTGGCGCGCCTGAGCAGATCGAGATGGCCGTAGGTGACCGGGTCGAAACTGCCCGGATAAATTGCTTTTCTCATGATCGTATCCTCGGATTTACTTTTTTCTGATAAACACATGCCTGTTTGTCTTATACACTTTTTCCCTCAGGCAGATATAATCCATGTCGTCCAGCCAGGAAAAATCGGTGGCAAGATCCGCTTCCACGATGATGAGCGTATGACGCCCCGCGCACGCGCTGTCTTTCAGCGCCGCCAGCACCTGTTTTTCAAGGCTTTTTCCGTAAGGCGGATCCATAAAGATCATATCGAAGGTCTTCCCCTCCCGTTCCAGGAAGGACAACGCGCCCAATACGTCCGTCTCAAGAAGCCTGGCGTTGGCTTCAAGCCCGGTCTTCTTCAGATTGCGCCGGATACATGCCGCCGCCTTCCTGCTGTTCTCCACGAACGTGGCGCCACGGCACCCGCGGCTCAAAGCCTCGATCCCTATGGCGCCGCTTCCGGCGAACAGATCGAGAAATTCCCGATCGTGCAGTTCCGGCTGCAAAATATTAAAAAGCGTTTCTTTGATCCGGTCTGTCGTCGGCCGCGTTTCCAGGCCTGGAACCGTCTCCAGCGGCAGCCGACGCGCCTTCCCGGCGATCACGCGCATACTTACATCTCCTCTATATCACAGCTATTTTTACATTTTAGGAAGCTTTATGCTGTTTGTCAAGTCAGTAACAGGGGAATTTCAAAGAAATTTCACGCTTCCTTGCCTGTACGGCAAAAAGCGGTTTTTCCGTCCCGCTCAAGTCTACAGCACGACGGAAGCCTGTTCTTTTGACATATAGCTATCCAGCGCCGCTTTCAGCCGGTCCGTCAGTCGATCTTCATACTCCGCCGCCCATTCTCCGGCCTGTTTGAGCACATCCCCATCCTGGTAGATGTCTCCCACCTGAAAATCCAGGAGCCCGCTCTGGCGCAGCCCGAACAAGTCTCCCGGGCCTCTCAGTTTCAGATCTTCTCCGGCTATATAAAACCCGTCATTGGAATGGTTGAGTATGTCCAGCCGCTGCCTGGCCGTCTCCGATCTTTTGGACTGGATGAAGACACAGTAGGACTGCTCCGGCCCCCGGCCCACCCGTCCCCGAAGCTGATGGAGCTGGGCCAGCCCGAACCGTTCCGCGTTTTCCACCACCATCACCGTGGCGTTGGGCACGTCGATCCCCACTTCGATGACCGTGGTGGAAACGAGTACCTGGATCTCATTTCTTCCGAAAGCTTCCATGATCTGACGTTTTTCCTCGCCGGACATTTTCCCGTGGAGCATTTCCACGCGAATGGCCGACGGCAGGACGCTCCGCAGCTTTTCCGTATAATCCGCCACATTTTCCAGATCGATCAGCTCGCTTTTTTCGACCATGGGACAGATCACGTAGGCCTGTCGGCCCATTTCCACCTGTTTTTTTATAAACCGGTAAGCCGCAGGGCGATAACCGGTATCCACCACGCAGTTTTTGATCGGCCGCCGGCTGGCGGGTATTTCATCTATGACGGAAATATCCAGATCGCCGTAAAGGATCAGCGCCAGGGTACGGGGGATCGGCGTGGCGCTCATGACAAGGACATGGGGCGCGGCGCCTTTGGTCGCCAGGCTTTCCCGCTGGCTGACGCCAAACCGGTGCTGTTCGTCCGTCACCACAAGGGCGAGCTGGTCAAAGCGCACTTTTTCCTGTATGAGGGCGTGGGTGCCGATCACGATATCCGCCCGATGGTTTTCGATCATGTCATAGGCTTCTTTCTTTTCCCGCGCCGTCATACTGCCTGTCAGAAGGACGCACCGGATATCCCAGGCGTCAAAAGCGCGGACAAAGGAACGGTAATGCTGCCGCGCCAATACTTCTGTCGGCGCCATCAGACAGCCCTGGTATCCTTCCCTGGCCGCGGTCAGCAAAGCCAGCTGGGCGATGACCGTCTTTCCGGATCCCACATCCCCCTGGATCAGCCGGTTCATCGCTCTGTCCCCTTTAAGATCTTCCCGGATCTCCTCCCAGGCCCTCAGCTGGGCTCCTGTCAGCTGAAACGGAAGCTCTTCGATAAACCGGTCCGCGTCGGTAAAATGAAATATGGGAAAATGATTGGCCGTCTGTTCATTGCTTTTCTTCATCCGCCGGATGGCCAGGGCGAAAAGGAAAAATTCATCAAAGGCCAGCCGTTTCCTTGCCTGTCTCAGATGGTCGGCTGAAAGGGGAAAATGGATCTGACGGATAGCCCTGTCCAGATCCCACAGGCTGCCCGATCGCAGGATATCCTCCGGGAGGAAATCGTCAAACCGCTCCACCGAATCCAACACCTGCCTCACCAGACGGACCATGAGCCGGTTGCCCACGCCTTCCGTCAACGAATAGACCGGCTGGATGGACCGGCACAGTTCCCTGTATTTTTCCGGTTCAAACACGGCCGGCTGATCCATCAGATATTTTCCTTTTTCTTCCCGCAGTTTCCCGTAAAAGACATAGGTCATGCCCGGATGGAGGCTGCGTTTCAGATACGGCATATGAAACCACAGGCATTGGAGCGTCCTGTTCCCGGACTGTATGGTCACGGTAAGCTTCGGGACCCGTCCGCCCGGGATCTGGGACAGGGATCTTTTCAGCATGACCTGTATGGCCTGTACACTGTCCGGCTCCGCTTCCATAAGATCGACGGCCGGTCCATAAGTGATATAGGTCCTCGGAAAACGGAAGATCAGATCCCTGATCGTATGTATCCCCATATGATCCAGATAGGTTTCGTTTTTCGCGCCGACTCCTTTCAGGGTCCGCGCCGGATCGGTCAGTTTCATGCCCTGCTCCTTCCTTTACCTCATGCTCATAACAAAAGGACGCGCCGACCGCGTCCTTTTGTTAAAAACGGATGGTTCCATCCGATCATTCCACGGAAACAAAATAGTAGTAGACCGGCTGTCCGCCCTGCTGAAGCTCGATCTCCAGGTCCGGATACCGCTCCTGCGCCTCCGCGGCCAGTTTTTCCGCGTCTTCCTCACTTACATCGTTTCCATAATATATACTGATCAACTCGGAATCTTCATCGATCATGCGGCCGATCATATCCAGCGTTGTCGCATTGATATCTTTTCCGACTGCCAGGATGCCGGCGTCGCCGATACCCATGATATCGCCCTGAGATATGGCGATATCATCGATCATCGTATCTCTTACGGCATAAGTGACCTGCCCGGAATGGACATGGGCCATCTCCTGGCGCATATGTTCCGCGTTCTCCTCATCGGATATGCCGTCCATATAGTTGATGATCGCCGTGATCCCCTGGGGAATGGTGACAGACGGGATCACGATGACCTTTTTGTCCGTGGTCAGATCTCTGGCCTGTTCCGCCGCGAGGATGATATTTTTATTGTTCGGGAACACGAAGACCGTATCGGCATGGACCTTTTCGATACCCTGGAGCACGTCTTCCGTACTCGGGTTCATCGTCTGGCCGCCTTCGATCACATGATCCACGCCCAGTCCTTTAAAGATCTCATTCAGGCCTTCGCCCGCGGAAACCGAAACGAAGCCCACCGGTTTATGGGGCGTCTCCTCCTGCTGTTCCGCCTGGGCTTTCGCCAGTTTTTCCGCGTCCTTGATCAGTCTTTCGTGATGTTCCTCACGCATATTGTCGATCTTCATGCTGGTGAGGGAACCGTAGGAAAGTCCCTTCTGGATGGCCAGACCCGGATCGTTGGTGTGGACATGTACTTTCACGATATCTTCATCGTGGACGCAGACAATGGAATCGCCAATGGAGGACAGATACTTCTTAAACTCTTTTTCCGTATCCTGTCCATAGGGTTTTTCCAGCATAACGATAAATTCCGTGCAGTATCCGAACCGGATATCCGCCGTGTCGATCGGCTCTCCCGACAGGATCGGCCGGGCGCCGGCCGTCGGCTGAACGGTCAGCTCGACTTCTTTTCCAAGGAGGCCCTCATAAGCGCCTTTTACCACTTCCATCAGGCCCTGTCCGCCGGAATCGACCACGCCGGCCTGTTTCAGCACCGGGAGCATCTCCGGCGTCTGCCCAAGGATATAGTCGCCATACTCGATGACCTGTTTCAGGCCTTCCGCGATATCGTCTGTTTCTTCAAATACTTCCAGCGCTTTGTCCGCCATGCCTTTGGCAACCGTCAATATGGTCCCTTCCTTCGGCTTCATGACTGCCTTGTAAGCCGTCTCGGCCGCTCTCTGCATGGCAAGGGTCAGGATGTCCGAGTCTATGACTTTGACATCTTTGATCTCCCGCGTAAAACCGCGGAATAACTGGGAAAGGATAACGCCTGAATTCCCTCTGGCGCCTCTGAGCGCGCCCTGGGAAATAGCCCGCGCCAGCGTGTCCATGGCCGGCTTGTCGATCTGGCCCACTTCACGGGCCGCGGACATGATCGTCATCGACATGTTCGTTCCGGTATCGCCATCCGGAACAGGAAATACGTTCAGCTCATTTATCCATTCCTTTTTTGATTCAATCCGCGCGGCTCCCGATAAGAACATCTTCCGGAGCATCTGCGCGTCGATCGTCTTTATAACCACCGCCGGTTCCTCCCTTAACGTAAATTAATCAATGATCCGGACACCTTCCACGAAAATGTCCACCTTGCTCACTTCCAACCCGGTAAACCGCTCCACTTTATATTTTACATTGGACATCAGATTGTCGGCTACCGTCGCGATGCTCACGCCATATGCTATGATGACATGGAACGCGATGCTGATCTTGTTGTCTTCCACTGTCACGTCAACGCCCTTTGTCAGGCTTTCTCTTTTCAAAAGCTTTGTCAGCCCGTCTTTCATGCTGATCATAGCCATACCTACAATACCAAAGCATTCCACCGCTGTCAATCCGGCATATCTTGAAATAACGTCCAGATCGATCGAAACGATCCCATTATCTGTATTTAAGTGTCCTTTCATGCAAACGACCTCCAATCTCCTTTTATAACCCATATTATAACCGTTTTCCGATAAAAAGAAAATAAGTATTTTCGAGTTTGACAAAAAATATGAAATATTTAAAAAACTTTGCTTGCATTTCAAAAAGGAATCTGTTAGAATTGAGATGTTGTAAGCTCATAGGCTAATAAACGATCAAGGAGGTGCGGGCCATGGCAAGATGCGCAATTTGCGATAAGGGAGCTCATTTCGGTATCAAGGTGTCTCATTCTCATAGAAGAAGCAATAAAATGTGGAAATCCAATATTAAAAAGGTTAAAGTGAATGTAAACGGAACACCTAAGAAAATGTATGTTTGTACATCCTGTTTAAAATCCGGTTTAGTTGAAAGAGCTTGATCACAGGAATACACGGGCCGCTGCGTAAGGCAGCGGTCTTTTTTTATTTCCGACGCGAAAAGGGCGTCCCCTCCCGGCGGATCCGTGGATCCGCGGTTTGGAGACGCCCTTAAAAAGTCCTGTCCCGCGGCAAAAGCCCGGAAGGCGTTTACATGGGATCGGCCAACAGCTTAAAGATCAGTTCTTCGTTGCCCAGTACGATCCGGTCGCCGTCGGAAAGCTTGCGGCTTTCTCCATCCGGCAAAAGGCTTCCATTCACATACGTATGGTTGGTGGAATGGTTATCGGTAATATAATGATCGCCGTTGATCTCATCGATCAAAGCGTGGATACGGCTCACCGCCGGATTATCTTCGATACATATCTCCGCCATGCCGGGGGCTTTTCCGATGCGGATCTCCTCTTTATCGACGGGGAACTGTTCCTGTGTGGAACGTCTGATCAGCATCGCTGTTTTTGCCGGCTTGTTCTCGGAAGGCAGGACATGCTTCTTCGTCCCGCCGCTCACCATATCTTCAGAAAGCATTTCTTCTTTGAGCGATTCCACCGCTTCGCTCTGGGGAAGTTCTTCCAGGATGGGCATCCGCATGTCTTCCTCTGCCTCCGCCTGAGCTTCCAGCTTGTCAAGGGAAAGCCCGGCCAGTATATCTTCCGCCTCATCTTTCGCTTCGTCCTCTTTTTCCCCGTCTTCGGGAAGCGCCATGTCTTTCTCCGGCGTTTCCCTCTCCCACGCGTCCGCCTCAGGGGCCGCTTCCGGCGCGGTTTCTTCCGGAACGGAAATATCCGGGATGTTCATCGCGTCTTCATCCTTTTCCTGAGCGCTAAGGAAACCCAGGAAACTTTCCGGATCCAGGTCGTGGTGTTTATTGATATAGCGGATGATATTGCCAAGATACGTCATGGTATCGTCGTCGTCATATACGATGTTCACCAGCAGCTCTTTCAGGAAGATCCGCAGCGGTTTGGCCACGGTCATATCCGGTTTCACCGGCAGATAGACGCAGGAAACGTTTTCCTTTTCCCGGTCCCAGAAAAGGCTGTTGACCCCGAGCATGATGCGTCCGGGATCCAGATCATTGTCCCGGGCCGTGATAAACGCCCAAGTAAGGGACCGAAGGAAGGACAGCACCTGGCCGCGTCCCATGGGCGCGCAAAGCAGCTTCCTTAACGGCACCCTGTCCCCATACATATAATAAAGGGTAAAACCTTTGCCCTTTTCAAACTCACATTTGAGAAACGCGTCATTATCCACCGAGAGAAAGGTTTTCAGTTTCTTTTTGTCGATCTCTTTCGCGGAATCGAGGGTTATGACCGCTTCGTGTTCTTCGTTCAATTTCACCATAGGTATGCTCATACTCTTTCACCTGTTCCTTATATTATTTGCAGCAGAATAGATTATAACTCAAAGCCAGGAAAAAGATGATCAGGCATATGCTCAAAAGCCCCGTCTCCATAAACTGCATGATGATCATGCCGACCGCGATCCAGAACAATATAAAACCGACAACCCGTTTCATATCCATTCCTCCATATATCCGGTCTGTTTATCTTATGCCGGGACCGCCCTGGCCGTTCCACCTTTTCGCCGGCTCAAACGCCTTTTTTATTCCTCCCCGAGGATCGTATCCACTTTCCCGGACACTTCTTTATCGTCCAGGGGATCCTGTCCTGTCAGCCTGTCCATGATATCCGGTATCATGTCGATCAGCTTCGCGAAAACGGATGGATTGTTTTCCACAGGGACCATGCGCACATTGCCGTTATGGATGACAAGGACCGCGCTGGGCGCCATCTTGCAGTTCATCCCGCCGGCGGACGAATTCTTTGACTGGCCGCCCCAGCTTCCGGCGCCCATGCCGAAACTCACATCCACCAAAGGAACGATGATCGTATCGTTGACCGTCACCGGCTCACCGACAACCGTCTTCGCGGACAGAAAGCCATCCAGCCCTCCGAAAAGAGATTCTACTGTAGAATTAAAGTTGCTCGATGCCATCAGATATCCTCCTTTAAATATTTAAAATGCCGGATCGTTTTTCGGATCTGTTTGTCAAAAAAGATCCGCAATGCCCAGAAGGCGAAAAGATACAGCTGGAAATGGCCTTTGAACCACATGCGCCCTTCCAGTATCTTTCTGTCAAACTCCGGCGTCACTTTCAGTGTTTTTCCATATATCGGATAAAACAGCGCGGCTACGCTGAGTATCTTTCCCATTTCTTCCGGATCGTCCCGACCGATATGAAGGAAGCCTTTAAGCCTTCCCGGCCGTATATGACGGAAGATGGACCTGACGGCCCGCCTGATCAGTCGTCTGGCCGCCATCGTGTGGGGCGCCCGCCAGAAACCAAGGATCCGGCCTTTATTCTTCACGAGGACGCGGTACTGGGACCGGGTCCGTTTCCACCATTCCCGCAGCCTGCCGTACACGCGTTTTGCCCAGGCGATCAGCCTGTCCGATAAGGTCCCACGGCGCGGCCTTCGCTTCTGGTCCCCGGACGTTTTTGTTTCCGCCTCCGTCTCCCGCTCGGGAAGATGATCTTCATAACGGAAACGATGGACAGGCGGCGTGCCTTCCGTTTGGGGCGCCGGCTCCTGCCGCTCCCGCGTCAGGGCGCGAAAAGCTTCCGGCTTCGATATGGGAATATCGGTTTCCTCCGGCGAAAAAGCCCGGTCGTCCGACCAGATATCCGGTCCGTCTTCCGGTTCCGTCCTTTCGGGGATATCCAGAAGATGGAATCCGAATACGCGGACATGGACCCGGAAACGTTTTTTATCCGCAAGCGACGCCCAGGCGTGAAACAGAAAAAAGAGCCAGGTAAGATCCGCCCTTATCTCGGTTTCCATGTCTTCGTCGGCTCCGCTTCGTTTTTGCCGCCGGAAAGAGCCTTTATAACAAAAGGGGACAAACATCAGCATAAGGAACGCCAAGAGCAAAACAGCCAAGAGCGCCAGCAAAACGATCCCAGCGATCTTCAGAATAAGCCATAGAATATGTAGCATATCACACCTCGCTGTCAAATCTCCAGAAAAGCGGGAATATCAAGCGTCCCCGTCTGAACATACACATCTTCGATGATCTGCCGGGTCAGCGCGAAGGCTTCCGCCTTATCGCCCGCCAGCCCGATGATCGTCCGGTCCTTCATACGGTCCCTGCCGCCTTTGAACATACGGCCGGGCAGGATGTCTAAAAGGTCCGATGGGTCTTCCGGGAGCATGACGCAGTAATAATCTTCCGGATGCTTTCCGTAAGCGATCTGGTATTTCGCCATTTTCCCATGCTGTCTGATGGATTCCCCCAAATACAGTTTTTTATACCACTTCATAATCGATACCGTCCTCTAAAGATCAACGGATATGCTCATGGGTAAACAGATGATCCTGACAATATTCATAGTTTCCGTTGCATTTTGAGCAAAAACGGAATTCCAGGGAATCATCGTCCAGTTCCGTACGGCCGCATACCGCGCAGCGATGCCTGGCCCCGTTTTTGTTGCCTGAAGACATACCGGACCGTACCGCTTTTTTGTAGCGCATCTTCCGGTGTACCTGCCTGGGCGTATAGCCCCGTCTGGATATCTTCGACGCGAAAAAGACGAGGAAATTCAGCATGGCGATGCCGACGGCTATGCGGACACCCGCGTCGCCCTGGATGAACGTGAGCAAAAGCATGGCGCCGTCCAGATAGCCGAGCCATTTTACTTTAATGGGCACGACAAAGAAAAGCAGGAACTGCATGTCCGGAAATTCAAAAGCGAACGCCAGGAACATGGCCAGATTGACATACGTCGTATCTAACAGGTAGACCTGACCGGTGATCAGGTAAGCCAGTATGGCGCCCAGCACGGTGCCCAGCACGCCGGAAAAATAAAACAGGTTGAACCGGAACGCTCCCCAGGCATGCTCCAGCATCGTGCCCAGCATCCAGTAAAAATACAGGGCGAAAAACAGAAAGATCAGGCCTGTGGTGGGCGGCTCCAGTATGAACGTGAAGACGCGCCAGATCTGCCCTTCGAGGATGAGCCGGGCATCCAGCCGGAAGTAGGTCTCGTAAACGCCCGGAGCCATATAAAGGATCAGGAAACCGACCGCGTAAAATACGACGATCCACTTCGCCAGTCCCGGGATCGCGAAACGTCCCAGCTTTCTTTCCAGTTTATCGATCCAAGTCATATCAAAAACCTCGCTTAACAGAAAGGGGAATGCCTGTACAGCACACCCCTTTTTTAATGCTTATCACGCTTTTACATGCTTCTAATTATAGTAAAAGGACATTTCTTTGTCAACATGCTTTGCCTATCTGGTCATTTCCGGAAGCGCGTCCGGGATGTACAGGACGGTATTGGCCGGGAAGGCAAATGGTTTCAGCTGGGGATTGGCTTTCCGGAACGTTTCCAGATCGATATGGAAGCGGTCGAGCACGCCATCCAGCGTATCCCCCTCCACCGTGACATAGGGCATGTGCTTGATCGGCACGCACAGTCTGTCGCCGATCTTCAGATCGTAAACATCCGTATCCGGGTTCCTTTCCAGGATCTCGTCTATGGAAACATGATAGGTCTTTGAAAGCCGGTAAAGGGAATCGCCTTTCCGGATCTCGTGGAGCACGCCGTCGCATTTCCCATATTCCGAGTCCCGTCCGCGCATAAAAAGATCCATTTTTTACCCACCTGTTTTTTTACCTATTATATGCAGTTTTTCCAAAAAGTTCCCGGTCATATGTTTTGAAACCCTTATCCTATGGTTGTCTTTTAAGTTTTTTGTGCTATAATACATTCGACAAAGAATAATTTCGTACTTAGTGGAGGGACATAAATGAGTGATTTTTTCAAATTAGGTATTGATATCGGTTCAACGACCGTCAAAGTCGCTGTGATCGATGAGAAGAATACTCTCCTCTTTTCCGACTATGAGCGCCATTTCGCCAATATCCAGGAAACGCTCCTCGATCTTGCCAAAAAAGCATATGACGCCCTCGGCGATATCACCGTCCACGGGATGATCACCGGGTCCGGCGGCATGTCCATATCAAACAGCATACATATCCCGTTCGTCCAGGAAGTGATCTCGGTCTCGTCCGCCCTTGAATACTTTGAGCCGAAGACCGATGTGGCCATCGAGCTGGGCGGCGAAGACGCGAAGATCATCTATTTCACGAAAGGAAATATCGAACAGCGGATGAACGGCATCTGCGCCGGCGGTACCGGTTCTTTCATCGACCAGATGGCTTCGCTCCTCCAGACGGACGCCTCCGGTCTGAACGAATACGCGAAAAACTATAAGGCCATTTATCCCATCGCGGCCCGCTGCGGCGTGTTCGCCAAGTCGGATATCCAGCCTCTTATCAATGAAGGCGCCACAAAGGAAGACCTTTCCGCCTCCATTTTCCAGGCCGTCGTCAACCAGACCATCAGCGGCCTGGCCTGCGGCAAGCCGATCCGGGGACATGTGGCGTTCCTGGGCGGACCGCTCCATTTTCTTTCCGAACTGAAAAACGCCTTCGTCCGCACCCTTCACCTGTCCGGCGAATATATCATCGCTCCCGACAACTCCCATCTGTTCGCGGCCATCGGCGCCGCCATGAACGATAACGGCAAGGGTGAAACGACGCTTCAGGACCTGATCCGCCTGCTTTCTTCCGACATAAAGATCGAAATGGAATCCAAGCGGATGGAACCGCTTTTCAAAGACCAGGAAGATTACGACCTGTTTCGCGAACGACATCGCCGCCACACGGTCAAAAAAGGGGATCTGGCTGCCTATCACGGCAACTGCTATATGGGTATCGACGCCGGTTCCACCACGACAAAAATGGCCGTGATCGGGGAAGACGGGGAACTGCTCTATTCCTTTTACAGCAACAACAACGGCAGTCCGCTCAACACGGTAAAAGAAGCCGTTAATAAGATCCGGGATATCCTTCCGGACGACGTAAAGATCGTCCGCTCCTGTTCCACCGGCTACGGCGAAGCGCTGATGAAATCCGCCTTCATGCTGGATGAAGGGGAAGTGGAGACCGTGGCCCACTACTACGCGGCCGCGTTCTTTGAACCGGACGTGGACTGTATCCTGGATATCGGCGGCCAGGATATGAAATGTATCAAGATCAAAAACCATACGGTGGACAGCGTGCAGTTAAACGAAGCCTGCTCATCGGGATGCGGCTCCTTTATCGAAACCTTCGCCCATTCCCTGAACTATGATATCGCCGATTTCGCCAAAGTGGCGCTGTTCGCGAAAAATCCCATCGACCTGGGCTCCCGGTGCACCGTGTTCATGAACTCCAACGTGAAACAGGCCCAGAAAGAAGGCGCCGAAGTGGGCGACATCTCCGCCGGCCTGGCTTACTCTGTCATAAAGAACGCCCTTCTTAAGGTCATCAAGCTGACGGATCCGAAAGATCTTGGCAATAAGATCGTCGTCCAGGGCGGTACCTTTTACAATGACGCGGTTTTGCGGAGTTTTGAACGGATATCCGGCTGCGAAGCGGTCCGTCCGGACATTGCCGGCATCATGGGCGCTTTCGGCGCCGCCCTCATCGCCCGCGACCGTTATCGGGGCCAGGAAACGACCATGCTTCCGCTTGACAAGATCATCGGCTTAAAATACACCACTTCCATGTCCCGGTGCAAAGGCTGTACCAACAACTGCCATCTGACGATCAACCGTTTCAGCGGCGGCCGTCAGTTCATCACCGGCAACCGTTGTGAAGTGGGCATCGGCAAAGCCCGTTCGGACGACAAGATACCGAACCTTTTCGCCTATAAAAACAAACGGCTCTTTTCCTACGAACCGCTGACTGAAGATAAGGCTCCCCGGGGCAAAGTGGGTATCCCGAGGGCTTTGAACATGTATGAGAACTACCCGTTCTGGTTCACGTTTTTCACAAAACTGGGCTTCCGCGTCGTTCTCTCTCCCGCGTCCAGCGCCAAGATCTACTCCCTTGGCATTGAGTCCATCCCCAGTGAATCGGTCTGCTATCCGGCCAAACTGGTCCATGGACATATCATGTGGCTGATCAAAAAACAGGTGCCCTTTATCTTCTATCCCAGCATCCCTTATGAGCGGAATGAAGTGCCCGACGCCAACAATCACTATAACTGTCCGATCGTCACATCCTATTCGGAAAATATCAAAAACAACGTGGAAGAACTGGAAGATGAACATATCCGTTTCATGAATCCTTTCCTTTCCCTGGACGATCCGGAACATATCCTTTCCCGTATGGAAGAAGAACTGGGCCCGGTGTTCGATCTGACCCACGACGAGCTCGCCGACGCGGTGTCAGCCGCCTGGGAGGAACTGGCCAACGCCCGTCTGGATATGCAGAAAAAAGGCGAAGAAACCCTGAAATATATGGAAGAAAACCATATGAAAGGCATTGTCCTCGCCGGCAGGCCCTATCACGTCGATAAGGAGATCAACCACGGTATCCCCGAGCTGATCGCTTCCTTCGGACTGGCCGTGCTGACGGAAGATTCCGTATCCCATCTGGCCAAGGTGGAACGGCCGCTGATCGTATCGGACCAGTGGATGTATCATTCCCGGCTTTATCGGGCGGCCCAGTTCGTCAAAACACGGACCGACCTGGAACTGATCCAGCTCAACTCCTTCGGCTGCGGCCTGGACGCCGTGACCACCGATCAGGTAAAGGATATCCTCACCGGATCCGGAAGGCTTTACACCTGCCTGAAGATCGATGAGGTCAGCAACCTGGGCGCCGCCCGGATCCGTATCCGGTCTCTTATCGCGGCCATGCGCATGCGGGATGAAAAGCATATTACCGGACACGCCGTCTCAAGCGCCCACGACCGGGTGATCTTTACCCGTGAAATGGCCCGGACCCATACGGTCCTTGTCCCCAATATGTCGCCCATCCATTTTGACCTGCTGGCCCCGGCCCTGCGTCATAACGGCCTGAACGTGGACCTTTTGCCGGACTGCGATAAAGAAACCATCGACATTGGCCTGAAATACGTGAACAACGACGCGTGCTACCCGTCCATATGCGTGGTCGGGCAGATCATGAAAGCGCTGCTTTCCGGCAAATATGACCTGCAGAAAGTAGCCGTAGCGATCACCCAGACCGGCGGCGGCTGCCGCGCCACCAACTATATCGGTTTCATCCGTCGGGCATTGGACAATGCCGGCATGTCCCACATCCCGGTCGTCAGCGTCAACGCGGCCGGCCTGGAGAAAAACCCCGGCCTGCGCTATACGCCCAAGATGCTCACCGCCGCCTTACAGGCCATCATCTACGGCGATATATTCATGCGGGTCCTTTACCGGATGCGGCCTTATGAACGGCATAAAGGTTCGGCCAACCGGCTCCATGCCTACTGGCGCCAGGTCTGCATCGACTCCCTCACCGGCAAGAACCATAACAGTTTCCGGAAGAACGTCCAGGGCATCATACGGGATTTTGACCGTCTGCCCATCGACGAAAAACTGAAAAAGCCGAGAGTCGGCATCGTGGGTGAGATCCTGGTAAAATTCTCGCCTTCCGCCAACAATTATCTGGTGGACCTTCTGGAAAAAGAAGGGGCGGAAGCCGTTATGCCGGACCTTCTGGACTTTTTGCTCTACAGCGCCTACAACAGCAATTTTAAATACGAGAAACTGGGCCGGTCCAAAAAGGCGGCGTCCATCGGCAACATGGTCATCAAATTCCTGGAGGCCTGCCGCAAAACCGCCCGCAGGGAACTGGAAAAAAGCCGTCACTTTGTTCCCCAGGCCCGCATCGATGAGCTGGCCGATTACGCCAAACCCATCGTTTCCCTTGGCAATCAGACCGGCGAAGGGTGGTTTCTGACCGGCGAGATGGTGGAGCTGATCCATCAGAACGCGGGCAATATCGTATGTACCCAGCCCTTTGGCTGCCTGCCTAACCACATCGTCGGCAAAGGCGTGATCAAAGAGCTGCGCGCCCAGTATCCGGAGGCCAACATCGTGGCCATCGACTACGACCCGGGCGCCAGTGAAGTCAACCAGGTAAACCGGATCAAACTGATGCTGGCCACAGCCAATAAAAACTTAC
>CALWEE010000001.1 GCA_944376975.1 uncultured Lachnospiraceae bacterium | reverse complement strand
GCGACGACGTGGACGTGCATGTGACTTTCCCGGAAGAATACGGCGAAAAGAGCCTGGCCGGCAAAGAAGCGCTGTTCAAAGTAAAAGTGCATGAAGTCAAGACGAAAGAATATCCGGAGATCGACGATGAGTTCGCTCAGGATGTATCTGATTTTGAAACACTGGCTGAGTACAAAGAAGACGTGAAGAAAAATCTTCTTGAGAAAAAAGAAGCGGAAGCCAAAGAAGCCAAGAAACAGAAGGTGATCGACGCGGTCGTTGAAGGCGCGTCCATGGAGATCCCGGACGCCATGGTGGAGACCCAGGCGGGCCATATGGTGGAAGAATACGCGGAAAGACTGAGCTATCAGGGACTGAGCCTGGATCAGTATTTCCAGTTCACCGGACTGAATTTCCAGACATTGAAAGATCAGCTCAAACCCCAGGCGCTCAGGAACATCAAGAACCGTCTGGTGCTGGAAGAGATCGCCAAGGCCGAAAACCTGACGGTTTCCGACGAAGCGTTTGACGCCGAGATCCAGAAAATGGCTGACGCGTATAAGATGGATGTGGAAAAGATCAAAGAGATCATGGGCGAAGAACAGGCTGAGATGATGAAAAAAGACATGCTCGCCAACAACGCGCTCGATCTGATCACCGATGCCGCCGTTGAAAAATAACGGCGATCCAGGGAGGAATGAATATTGAGTTTAGTACCTTATGTCATAGAGCAGACAAGCCGCGGAGAGAGATCGTATGACATCTTTTCACGGCTGTTAAAGGACAGGATCATTTTTCTGGGTGAAGAAGTGACGGACGTATCCGCCAACCTGATCGTATCCCAGCTGCTTTTCCTGGAAGCGGAAGACCCGGGAAAAGATATCCAGCTGTACATCAACAGCCCCGGCGGTTCAGTCAGCGCGGGCCTGGCGATCTACGACACGATGAACTATATCAAGTGCGACGTATCCACGATCTGCATGGGTATGGCGGCCAGCATGGGCGCTTTTCTCCTGGCCGGCGGAGCCAAAGGCAAACGCCTTTCCCTGCCCAATGCCAAGATCATGATCCATCAGCCGTCCGGCGGAGCTCAGGGACAGGCGACCGATATCAAGATCGTAGCCGAAGAGATCCTTAAGACAAAGCAGAGACTGAACGAAATACTGGCAGCCAATACCGGCCAGCCTCTTTCCGTGATCGCCGAAGACACGGAACGGGACAACTATATGACCGCGCAGGAGGCTAAAGACTACGGACTGATCGATGAAGTCATCATCAGCCGATAGACGTCTGTGACCGGAGGTGAAGATTTATGGCAAGTCGGGTAGAAGATAAGAAGATCCCCAGATGCTCATTCTGCGGGAAGACCCAGGAACAGGTCCGAAAACTGATCGCGGGGCCCAATGTCTATATCTGCGATGAGTGTATCGACATCTGCTCCGAGATCATCGAAGAAGAATTTGCCGGTGAAGCAGGCCTTTCCGGTGAGATCGCTCTGATGAAGCCGATGGAGATGAAAGCCTTCCTTGACGATTTTATCATCGGTCAGGAAGACGCGAAAAAGGTCCTTTCCGTAGCGGTCTACAACCATTACAAACGGATCCTGGCCGGCAAAGACGACGATCTGGATCTTCAGAAAAGCAACGTGCTGCTCATCGGTCCCACCGGAAGCGGCAAAACATATATCGTGCAGACGCTGGCGAAGATGCTCAACGTACCTTTCGCCATCGCCGATGCCACGACCCTTACCGAAGCCGGGTACGTGGGTGAAGATGTGGAGAATATCCTGCTGAAGCTGCTCCAGGCGGCGGATTACGACGTGGAGCGGGCGGAATACGGGATCATCTACATCGACGAGATCGACAAGATATCCAAGAAATCGGAAAACGTATCCATCACCCGGGATGTTTCCGGCGAAGGCGTTCAGCAGGCTCTGCTGAAGATACTGGAAGGCACGGTCGCTTCCGTTCCGCCTCAGGGCGGGCGCAAGCATCCCCACCAGGAATTTATCCAGATCGATACGACGAATATCCTGTTCATCTGCGGCGGCGCTTTCGATGGACTGGACAAGATCATCGAAGACCGCACCGGCAAAAAGGCCATCGGGTTCAACGCGGATATACGCCAGACCCGGGAAGAGATCAGTATTGGCGACCTGTTCCGTCAGGTCATGCCGGAAGATCTGATCAAGTTTGGTCTCATACCGGAGTTCGTCGGCAGGGTTCCGGTGACCGTGGCGTTGGATCTGCTGGATGAGGAGGCGCTGGTGCGCATCCTGACAGAGCCGAAGAACGCGTTGGTCAAACAGTATGAGCGGCTGTTTGAGCTGGACGGCGTGAAGCTTTCTTTTGAGCCGGAGGCAGTCCGGGAGATCGCGCATCGCTCCTATGAGAGAAAGACGGGCGCCCGGGGACTTCGGGCCATCATGGAAGACGCCATGATGGACATCATGTATCGCACGCCGTCCGACGACCTGGTCGATTCCTGTACGATCACGAAAGACGTGGTGGACGGGAAAGGAAAGCCCAGGCTGACTTACGGAGAGCGGAAACCCTCCAGGAAGCCGGCCGAACGCAAGCCGCGAAGGACCAACGGCGAGATAGCATAATGACAGAAAAAAGGCTGTATCTGACACAACGGTACAGCCTTATTAATTGAGATGAGATAAGAAGTGGTGAGAAAAAATGAATGATTTACGTTTGGAGCTTCCGGTGATCGCGCTGAGAGGGCTGACTATCCTGCCGGATATGATTGTTCATTTTGAGGTGAGCCGGAGAAAATCAAAATATGCCGTGGAAGCGGCTACGGTGAAAGATCAGAATGTTTTCCTGGTCACGCAGAAAAATCCGGAGACAGAAGATCCGGAAGAAAAAGACCTGTACGCCTACGGTACGGTGGCCCGCATCAAACAGATCGTCAAGCTGCCTAAAAATATGCTCCGCGTCCTTGTGGAAGGCGTTTACCGGGGGCATCTGGAAAGCCTGGTCATGGAAGAACCCATGCTCAAGGCGGAAGTGCGGGTGATCGACAAGACGGTGAACGATATCGACGAAATGACCCAGCGGGGAATGGTCCGCTATCTCCATGAAAACCTGAAGGCCTACGCGGCGAGCAATCCCAGTTTCAGTTCGGACCTGGCGCGGAAGCTCATGGAGGAAGACGATCTGGAACGGCTGGTGGACCAGCTGTGCGTCGATCTTCCCATGGAGTACAAGGAACGCCAGAAATATCTGGAAACGACGGATCTTCAGACCCGGTTCGACCGGCTGACCGTGTTTATGGATCACGAGATACAGATGATCCGCATTGGCCGGGAGATCCAGGAAAAAGTGAAGAACCGGGTGGACAAAAACCAGCGGGAATATATACTGAGGGAACAGCTGAAAGTGATACGGGAAGAACTGGGCGAGGACAATGCCCAGGCGGAAGCCCGTGAATTTGAAAAGAAACTGGAAGAACTGGAAGCCGGAAGCGAGATCAAGGAAAAGATCCGAAAAGAGATCGAGCGGTTCCGGGGCCTTAGCGGATCGCCTTCCGAAAACGGCGTTTCCCGCGGCTATATCGAAACTTTGTTGTCCATGCCCTGGGACAGGAAGGATGAAGAAAAAGTCAGCCTGAAGGAAGCGGCGCGGATATTGGATGAAGATCATTATGGGCTGGAAAAGGTCAAAGAGCGGATACTGGAATACCTGGCCGTGCGCCAGCTGACAGGCAAAGGCGAAAGCCCGATCCTGTGCCTGGTAGGACCGCCGGGGACCGGGAAAAGTTCCATTGCCCGGTCCGTAGCCCGGGCGCTGGATAAAAAATATGTCCGCATCAGCCTGGGCGGCGTGCGGGATGAAGCGGAGATCCGCGGGCACAGAAAGACGTATGTGGGCGCCATGCCGGGACGGATCGCCGCGGGGCTGCGCAACGCGGGCGTGAAAAATCCGGTCATGCTCCTGGATGAAGTGGACAAAGCCAGCAACGACTACAAAGGCGACGTTTTTTCAGCCCTTTTGGAAGTGCTGGATTCGGAACAGAACAACAAGTTCCGGGACAACTACATCGAGCTGCCTCTGGATCTTTCGGAAGTACTGTTCATCGCCACGGCCAATACCGTATCCACCATACCCAGACCCCTTCTGGACCGTATGGAACTGATCGAAGTGAACACGTATACGGAGAACGAAAAGATCCACATCGCCAAGGAGCACCTCATACCGAAGCAGATACAGATACACGGGCTTAAAAAGACCCAGCTGAGCATGACGGACAAGGCGCTGGAATGTATCATCACCCATTACACCCGGGAGGCGGGCGTGCGCAACCTGGAACGGCGCATCGGCGACATATGCCGTAAAGCCGCCAGGGAGATCATGGAAGATCAAAAGACGGTCGTCAAGATCGGCGTTAAATCGCTGGAAAGATATCTGGGCAAAAAACGGTATACCTTCGATGAAGCCAATACGCGGGATGAAGTGGGCATTGTCCGCGGCCTCGCGTGGACGAGCGTGGGCGGCGATACCCTTTCCGTGGAGGTCAACGTCCTTCCGGGAAAAGGAAAATTTGAACTGACCGGACAGCTGGGGGATGTCATGAAAGAATCCGCCGTGGCCGGCATCAGCTATATCCGTTCCGCCGGAGAGCGGCTCCACATCAAACCGGAGTTTTTTGAAACCCACGATATCCATATCCACATACCGGAAGGGGCGGTGCCGAAGGACGGCCCGTCGGCCGGCATCACCATGGCGACGGCCATGATCTCGGCGATCACCGGCATAAAAGTGCGGGCGGACGTGGCCATGACCGGCGAGATCACCCTGAGAGGCCGGGTGCTCCCCATAGGCGGCCTGAAAGAAAAGATACTGGCGGCCAAGACGGCCAAGATCAAAAAAGTGCTCGTGCCGAAAAAGAACCGGCAGGATGTGGAAGAACTGGAAGCGGAGATCACAAACGGCGTGCGCGTCGTCTATGTGGATAAGATGGAAGACGTGCTGAAGGAAGCGCTGGTAAAAGAAAGCCTTCCGGAAGCGGAGGAAAAAGGAGCGTAATATGCACATAATTAAAAAAGTAGACCTGGAGACCGTATGCGGCGTGACCAGCGTCCTCCCGGACAATGCCCTTCCGGAAGTGGCCTTCGCCGGAAAATCCAACGTCGGAAAATCGTCGCTGATCAACGGACTGCTCAACCGCAAGTCGCTGGCGCGGACATCTTCCCAGCCCGGGAAGACCCAGACGATCAATTTTTACCGGGTCAATGACGAACTGTATTTTGTCGATCTGCCCGGATACGGCTACGCGAAAGTGTCCGAGGCGGCCAAAGCCAGCTGGGGCAAGATGGTGGAACGGTACCTGCATAGTTCCAAACAGCTCAAGATCGTGTTCCTGCTCATCGATATCCGCCATGAAGCTTCCGCCAATGACCGGCAGATGTATGAGTGGATCCTCAGCCAGGGCTTTCATCCGGTGATCATCGCCACGAAACTGGACAAGCTGAAACGCAGCCAGGTGGCGAAGCAGCTGAAGATCCTGCGGGAAAGCCTGGCTTTGGAAAAAGGCACGACTGTCATTCCTTTTTCGGCGGTGACCCGTCAGGGAAGGGATGAGATCTGGGAACTGATGGAAGAAAAGGTGCTGGAAGACCATATAGAGTAGACGCGTTTGGATCCGCCACCATATGTAGTCTGACAATTTTTGACAAATATAAAAGTTTACAAATAATTAATAGTAATCCCTCCCGTTTTCATGTATACTATACATATAGATGGGAGGGATTTTATGCGTTTGACATTTTTAGGAGCCGATCATGAGGTGACGGGCAGCTGTCATTATCTGGAAGCCTGCGGCCGGAAGATCCTCATTGATTGCGGGATGGAACAAGGTGAAGACATATATGAAAACCAGGAAATCCCGGTATCATCGGCAGATATCGACTGGGTTTTCCTGACCCACGCCCATATCGACCATTCCGGGCTGCTGCCCATGCTGTACGCCCAGGGCTTTAAGGGGACAGTGCTCTGCACGAAAGCGACGCAGGATCTGTGCAAGATCATGCTCCGTGACAGCGCCCACATCCAGGAGTTTGAGGCGGAATGGCGGAACCGTAAAGGCCGGCGGGCCGGACGTCCTGATTATATACCGCTGTATACCATGGAAGACGCGGAAGGCGTCCTGGAACATTTCCGGGGCTGCGATTACGGTCAGGTGATCTCCGTCTGCGACGGCATCCGTATCCGGTTTACCGACGTGGGGCATTTGCTCGGGTCCTCCTGTATCGAGATCTGGATCCGGGAGGAAGACGTGGAAAAGAAGATCGTTTTTTCCGGCGATGTGGGCAATACCCATCAGCCGTTGATCAAAGACCCGGCTTATGTGAGCGAAGCGGACTATGTGGTTATTGAGTCCACATACGGAGACCGGATCCACAGTTCCAACCGGCCGGACTATGTGGCGGAACTGACCCGTATCATCCAGGAGACGTTCGACCGGGGCGGGAACGTGGTCATTCCTTCCTTCGCCGTGGGGCGTACCCAGGAAATGCTTTATTTCATCCGGCAGATCAAGGCGGAAAAACGGATAAAGGGACACGACGGGTTTAAGGTATATGTGGACAGCCCGCTGGCGGTGGAGGCGACTCACGTGTTCAACCGGAACATTTACGATTGCTTCGACGAAGAAGCCATGGCGCTGGTCAAACAGGGGATCAACCCGATCTCGTTTCCAGGGCTGAAGACATCCGTGACCAGCGATGAATCCCGAGCGATCAATTTTATCGATGAGCCGAAGGTGATCATATCGGCGTCGGGCATGTGCGAAGCGGGCCGTATAAGGCATCATCTGAAACATAATCTGTGGCGGCCGGAATGTACCATCCTGTTCGTTGGTTTCCAGGCCCAAGGGACATTGGGCCGGTCCATCGTGGAAGGCGCCAAGCATGTGAAGCTTTTCGGAGAGGAGATCGAAATCCATGCCCACATCGAAAAACTGGTGGGCATCAGCGGACACGCCGATAAGAACGGCCTTTTGGATTGGTTGGGCGGCTTTGAGCATTTTCCCAAAAAGGTCTTTGTCGTCCATGGGGAAGACGCGGTATGCGACATCTTCGCGGACACGATACACAGTGTTTTTAAGGCGGACGCGACGGCGCCTTTTTCCGGGACCGTGTACGACCTGGCTACGGGAGCCTGCCTTGTAAAGGGCATGCCGGTCAAAGTGACGAAGAAAGCGGCGGCCAAGCGGGCGGCGTCTGTATTTGAACGGCTTCTGGCAGCCGGACGGCGGCTCATGCTGGTCATCAGCCATAATGAGGGCGGGAGCAATAAAGATCTGGCCCGGTTTACCGATCAGATCAATCAGCTATGCGATAAATGGGACCGATAGAAAGACGGGTTTAGAATTATTTAAGAATTATTTCAGTCTTTCTTCTGTATTTCGCCATCATTTTTTCATAGCTGCCGCATATAATAGTGAGTGAAGGTATAAATAAGCTGTGAAGAAAGGGTGGAATATACGAACATGGGATTAGAAGCTTATTACGAGACCAACAATGTCATCACAGACAAGGATTATAAAAAGATGATCGGTCCCGGGCTTAATTCCGAGAAAGGAAGGCCCGGCAGGAAAAACCGCATCCGTAAGATATATTTTAATGACGATATCAATTATCTGGAGGACGCGGATCCATCCAACAGAGACATCTACAGCATCGTGATGATCGACGGCGACGCGGAGCATCTCATGGTGGAGAAGAAAAGCCGCCGGGAAGGCATGGTCTGCAAAGATTACGCGCCCCTGGAACGGGCTGAATGTGAGCGGCTGCTCCGGGGCGACGTGAACTGGCTGAAAGACAACCGGTATCCGGTGCTGGCCAGTCTCTATCTGGAGATCGTCATCAATCAGCTGCGTATCGGCGTGGTCGTGGAATATGAACGGGAGCGCTATCGGCTCAACGGCACGGAAGATTACATAGAATTTGATTTTTCCATACGCTCCGTTTACGGTCGGCGGCTGGAAGTGCTCGCGCCGGATCTCCCCATGAAGGAACGGCTGGAAAAAGGCCATGTCGTCATGACCTACAAGCAAAACGCGGCGATGCCCCAGTTTATGGCGAAGGTGCTCAAACTGGCTCCGGCGACGAAGGCGTGACCGGGACAAACAAGAATGACATAGCATAAAAAAACAAGAGGTCTGCGGGCTTTATGCCCGGCAGGCCTCTTGGCGTATTTTGGATGTCATCCCAGCATCTCTTTGATCAGCGCCAGAAGTTCATCATTTTTTTCCGGCATCATGAAGCAGAAACGGAAATACTTGTTGTCAAGGAAGGGGAAAGACGCGCAGTTGCGTATCATCAGGCCCCTGCGGATGGCCGCGTCGAACAGGTCGTCGGCGGTCACGCCCTCACGGGTGATCTTGACAAGGATAAAATTGGCGGTCGGCGGATAATAGGTCAGGCCGGCGCATCCGTCCAGGAAACGGCAGATCCGCGCCCGTTCCTCCGAGATGAGACTGCGGGTTTCTTCAATGTAATCTTCGTCGCTGAACATGATCTCTCCGGCTATGGCGGCCAGTGTATTGATGCTCCACGGATTCTGCCGGCCGGATACTTTTTTTGTCAGGTCCCGGTTGCTGCAGATGGCATAGCCCAGGCGCAGGCCGGGCGCCGCGAAGAATTTGGAGATCCCCCGCAGGATGATCACGTTGTTGTAGATATGGGCCAGCGGGACGGCGGTGACGGAACGGACGTCTTCGGTAAATTCCACGTAGGTTTCGTCGATCAGGACATAGATGCCGTGCATCTTGCATGTGTCCAGTATGCGCCGCATATCTTGCCGGGAGATGGCGGTGGAAGTGGGATTATTGGGATTGCATATAAGGAGCAGATCGATCTTTTCGGTCAGCTTTTCTTCCAGCTTTTCCACATGGACAGAGAAGTTGTGCTTTTCGTCCAGCCGGTAATAATAAGCGCTGCCTCCGCAGAGGGTGACGGCGTGTTCATATTCGGAATAGGTGGGCCCCAGGATGAGGGCCTTTTTCGGGTTCAGATTTTCGATAAAAAGGGAGATCAGTTCGGACGATCCGTTGCCCACGAGGATATTTTTCGGATCCGCGTCGATGTAGCGGCCGATACAGCGGCGGAGGGAAGTATATTCCCGGTCCGGATAGCCGGTGATATCGTCAATGTGATGGGCCAGCGTCTCCCGGAGCAGCGGGGAGATCCCGATGGGATTGACGTTGGCGGAAAAACTGGTGATGTCTTCCTTTTTGATATGATAGGTCGCCTCGATCTTCTCAAGATCGCTGCCGTGGAAGTGGTCAGACATCTGTATCATATAAAACACTCCTCTTGTCGTTTTTTGTTGCGCCATGTTCAGGCATGGTGGTATAATCAATACTAACGTATCCAGTATACACTGAAGTTCGCGAAATGTAAACGAAGCGACAGACAGAAGAAATAAAGTACAGGTGAGAATATTGAAAGAGAAGATTAATCTGTTATCCAAAGGAATCTTTGAATATGACTGCCCGGATATCCGGTTGTCTGAAGATAAGATCTGCCTGGAAGTTGAAGCGGAAAGTACATGCAACGGAGAGCTGCGTGTCTATTCAGAGAATAAAGTCGAAATACGGGCGAAGATCTTTTCTTCCAATAAGCCTATGCAGTGCGTGGAGACCGATATCATCGGCCCGGACAACACGATCCATTATACGTTTGACAGCCATGGCATGGAGCCCGGGGACAAGGTGGAAGGCCGCATCAGCCTGATCAGCAACGGCGGCGAGATCGCCGTGCCTTACCAGGTGGAGATCTGCGCGCCATTCTGTGAAACATCCATCGGCCATGTGGGCGACCTGGACGAATTTACCCGGCTCGCGGCGCGGCACTGGCAGGAAGCGGTGAAGCTGTTCCGGTCGGAGAATTTTAAACGCGTGTGCCTGGTCAATAAGTTGCACAGTCATATTTACGATAAACTGGTCCGGGGAAGGAACATCAATCAAGCCATGGAAGAGTTCCTCTGTACGGTCAAGCGCAAGGAACAGGTGCGCCTGTCGGTCAGCCAGCGGGAGATCATCTGCGGCAAAGTGGACGAAGCCTTCGCGGACAAACTGGTCATTGAAAAAAGCGGTTGGGGCTACCAGGAGATCACGGTGACAACAGAGGGGGATTTCCTCCGGGTGTACAAACGGCGGCTGACGACCGAAGATTTTCTCGGTAGTTATTATGAACTGGAATATTTTATTGATCCGGAATGGATGACGCGGGGCAACAATTACGGCAAGATCATCATCCATACCTTTTTCGGCGATATCGAAGTCCGCGTCCAGTGCCGGAAAGAAGCGTTCCGGGAAGAAGAGGATACCAGGCATTTCCTGGAAAAAAGCGTTTACCGCGTTTTCCGGCGCGCCCTGGCTTATGAACAGAAAGCGATCAGCCGGGACGAGTGGTACGCCCAGACAAGGGAAGACGTGGACGGGTGCCGGAACAACAGTGATTCCGTCGATTATGCCCTTCTGGAAGCGGCTTTTCTGACGATGGCCGGCGAAGATACCCAGGCCAGGGATATCATGTCCGACATCAACGTGCGGGAACTGAGGCGGACCGCCTTCCTTAAATATTGTTTCGCCATGTACATCGAGGTGCTTTACCGGAAAGATGAAGGCTACACCCGCTACATCATCGAGCGTTTCCGGGAATTTTATTCCGGACAGTGCGACCGGTGGGAACTTTTGTATATGCTGATCCGTCTGGATGAACGGATAGCAGGCGGCGGCGCGGCCACGTTCAAACTGATCAAGAACGAATTTGAAAAAGGCTGCCACAGTCCGTTCCTTTATTCCGAAGCCCTTCGGCTGATGAATGAAGATCCGTCCATCGTGCGGGAACTGGACCGCTTTGAAGTGGCGCTGCTCCTCTGGGGCGCGCGTCATGAACGGCTGTCCCAGACGCTGATCTACCAGTACGCGGATCTGGCCGTCCACGAAAAGACGTTCAATCCGGCGGTCCTTCGCGCCATGATGACGCTGTGCGGCATATATGAGAAGAAGGAACTGTTGGCGGCAGTCTGCGGCATGCTCATCAAAGGCGCCATGACAGACAGCAAGTATAACCGCTGGTATCTGCTGGGTATCCAGTCATCCCTTAAACTGACCCAGATCTACGAATATTATATGCTGTCATTGGACGAGGCGAAGGCGGACACGCTGCCGTCGGCGGTGCTCTATTATTTTAACTACAATAATCAGCTGCCGGCCGGGAAAAAAGCTTTCCTTTACCGGTATATCATCGAGCACCGGGAAGAGATCCCAAGGGTCTATCATTCCTATGACAACATCATGAAGGCCTTTACCCATGAGCAGCTGGCTTCAGGCCGCATGGACGACAATATGGCCTGCCTGTACCGGCATTATATCACGAAAGACAAGATGAACCGGAAGCTGGCCGAGGAACTGCCGGCGGTCATGTTCAAATATAAGATAACCTGCGCCCATCCCCGGATCACGGCGGTGGTGGTGACCATGCGGGATATCGACCGGGAGTTCATCTACCCGCTGGCCGGCGGAAAAGCCTATGTGGACATTTTTATGGACGATTACAATATCGCCTTTGAAGACGGGCAGAAACACCGGTATATCAGCTCCGTGACCTATGAAATGAAGAAGATGATGGACGACAGTGAATTCATCAAGGAATGTTACGAGCTGAACCCCAGCAGCGCCATGGTCCTGATGAACCGGAGCGAACGGGCGCTCCGTTACCAGATGGTGGATGAAGTGTCCATCGATATTTATAAGCGGACGCTGAAACTGCGCACGATCCGGGACGAATACCGGAAGAATATACTGAAGAACCTGATCGACATCTATTATGAGAATTATGAAGGGGAGACCCTGGAAAAATACCTGCTCCGGCTGGATATACGCCTGCTGGGCAGCAACGAGCGGGGCAGCATCATCGAGTATTATATCCAGCGGGGCTTCGTGGAAAGGGCGTTTAACGCCATCAGCGAATACGGGTATGACAATATACAGGACAAACGGCTGATGCGGCTGTGTTCCCGCATGATCCGCAAGACCGATTTCACGGAAGATCCGCTCCTGCTCGAAATGTCTTTCCATTCGTTCCGGGCCGGAAAATACGACGAGACGATCCTCCAGTACCTGAACCGGTACTATCTGGGCACGACGGAGGAATATCTGGAACTGTGGCGGGCCTCCAACGCGTTTGAAGTCGACGCGTACCTTCTGGAAGAAAAGACGCTCTGCCAGGTCCTTTTTACGGAAAATCGGGTAGCGGAGACCCGGGAGGTCTTCGATTCCTATTACAAAAAGAAGCCGAACTTAAAGATCGTGCGGGCCTATCTGGGCTATAACGCCTATCAGTATCTGGTCAAAGACGTTCCCATGAGCGCCGGCATCTACCAGGCCATGGAGATCGAACTGGATCAGATGGGCCGGAGCCGGGACGTGTGCAGCCTGGCCATGCTGAAGCATTTTTCATCCATGGAGGCGCCGGAGGAAAACCTCAGGCCGTGGATCCGCAAAGAGATATCCGGCTTTATCAACAGGGGACTGATCCTTCCCGGCTTCCTTAAGTTCCGGGAACTTCTGGAAGTTCCGGGAGAACTGGTGGACCGCTGCTTCGCCAGCTATGTGACCAGCCCGAAACATTCGGTGAAGATCTGCTGGCAGCTCAACACGGACAGCCGTCCGGGAGAGTGGCATGAAGAAAATATGCAGAATGTGTACGGCGGGCTTTTTGTCAAGTCGTGGCAGGTGTTTGCCGACGAGCACGTGATGTGGTATGTGATCGATTCCGACGGCGGCCGCGAGATCCAGACAAAGCCGGTAAAGGTTTGCCCGGAGGCTGTCGGTGAAGAAGAACTGATAAGCGAGGAAGATCATATCAACCGGATGATCCTCCAGAAAGAGTTTTCCGATCACGAGGCCATGTGGAAGACGGCGGAAGACTATGAAAAGATAACATATATGGCAAAAGAACTTTTTGATATAGTGTAAGTGAGGCTGGATAGTATGGATAGCAGGATAAAAGAACTGATCATCGGCTATGATCTGTGCGACGATTATGTCCAGATGTGCTGTTATAATCAGAGATCCAAAGATATGGACACGATCTGCTACGTGGGCGATAAGATGATGGAACGCGTTCCCACCGTCCTTTGCCGCCTTTATGACGGCGGCGCGTGGCTGTGCGGTTATGACGCCTGGCGGGCGATCAACGAAAAAAGAGGGGCGAAAGCGGATCATTTCGTGAAAGATCTGGAAGAAGAACCGACGCTTGACGTGGACGGGGACACCTACCGCAAGACCGAGCTGATACAGATCTACATCGAAGAAAGCCTGAAGATGATAACCAAATATTATCCCCACTGGAAAGTCGGCTTCCTTACCGTGACAGTGGAGCATCTGGGGCGGGAAATGATAAAGGCCATAAAGGGACTGGCGCCGCGCCTTTATGTGACGCCAGATCAGATCGGCGCCCAGAGCCATGTATCCAGTTACGAGCATTATGCCCTGAACCAGAAAAAGGAACTGTGGCAGCACGATGTGGGACTGTTTGACTACGGCAGTACCGGCATGACCTATTATCATCTGAACATTTCCAAAAAACGGACGCTGCCCACCGTGTCGGCGGAAGTCATCCCGTTTAAAGAATATTTTGACGGAAGCGAGATCGGGAAAACGGCGCCGCCGGAACTGGACCGCCGATTCCTGGAAGTTGTCCGTCAGGCTACGGCCAAGCGGATCATTTCCACCGTGTATCTGACCGGGGAAGGATTTGAAGGCGACTGGGCCCGGATATCCTTAAAAAATCTCTGCAATCACCGGAGAGGGTTCATCGGTTCCAATATATTCGCCAGAGGGGCCTGCTACCAGAGCCTGCGGCAAGCCGGCATTCTTGAAAAGGACGCGTTCGTGGCCCTGAACGAGGATGTGACGGCGAAAACCGTGTATATCCGGGGAAGCCGGCATGGCCAGATGGTGAACGTGGAACTGGTCCAGGCGGGAAAAGAATGGTACAGCGCTTCGGGAAAGGCCGCGTTCATACTGGACGGGGCGAAAAGCTTCCGGCTGAACATACAGGATTATCTGACCCGTCGGGAACGCTGGGTGGAAGTGCCGATGGAAGGTTTTGAACCGAGGCTTGATAAAAGCGATAAGCTGGCGGTCCGCATGACGTTCGACGACGCGTCCCACTGTCATGTTTATGTGGAAGACAAGGGCTTCGGCGAGTTTTATCCGTCTTCCGGGAAAACATGGGAATTTATAGCGGATATTTATGACGAAAGCTACAGCGATCGGGAAGCGCCGGAGATCGGACGGCTGATCTTTACGGCGGAAGAAGAAAACCAGGTGCCGTTTTATTTCAATTTGAGCGGCATAAAAGTCTATACCCTGGAAGAACTGTGTTATTATGTTTATCATCATATCTACGCGGTATCGGAAGACACCTTTGACGACGAACTGTTCTACTGGCTGGAATCGGCGCTGAAAGAGAAGATCCTGGTAAGGCACCTGCGGGAGGCGCGGAAACAGAAGCGGACATTGAAAGACTATGTCAAACTGCTGATGAACGGAGCCGGATATTACACTTCCAGGGAGCTGGAAGGCCTTTACCGCACCATTGATGAGATCGAGGCTCAAAACCCCATGGAAAGCCGGAAAGTGGAGGCGGACAATTACCTGAGGTACGGCCATCCGCTGCAGGCGCTCAAGGTCTACAAAAAAGTCCAGGCGTTAATGGACGAGCCGGGTTCGATGGCGACAAGGGAATTTAAAGGCATCGTATGGCACGACACCGGCGTGGCTTTTGCCCGGCTGGCGAATATGAAAGCGGCGGCGGCCTGTTTCCGGAAAGCGTTTGACATCAGCGGATCGTCCGCGTCCATGGAAGCGTGGATCCTGGCCTTGAAAGTCATGGACGATACCCGGACGCTGGAAGAAGAAAGCGCCAGGCTCATGCTCCCGCCGGATGTGCTGGCCGATATGGATGACCGGTACGCCCGGGCGGAAGACGCGTTTTTAGCGGAACGGACAGACTATCTTTCCCGGTTTAAGGAACTTCAGGCCGACGGGCAATGGGAAGCTGCCGAACATATGGCGGAAGAATACATTGAACAGAAAAAAGCCGCCTGCCGCAATAGATAAGGCACTGCAAAGGAGGAATAGGTATGAAACATTTTGACGCTGAGTTGCTCATGGACTCGCCGGTCATCGCGGCGATCAAGGACGAGGAAGGCATGAAAGACTGTCTGACGACAGATTGCAAAGTCATCTTCGTCCTGTATGGGACGATCTGCAATATCGGCGATATCGTCCATCGACTGAAAGAAGCCGGGAAGATCGCCATCGTGCATATGGATCTGATCACCGGGCTGAGTTCCAAGGAAGTTTCCGTGGATTACATCAAAGATTCCACCCGGGCCGACGGGATCATCACCACCAAACCGCTGCTGGTGAAACGGGCGAAGGAACTGGGGCTGCTGGCCATACAGCGTTTCTTTATCATCGATTCCATCGCGCTCAACAATACCCGCAGGCAGATCGAGTCGTGCTGCCCGGACTGCGTGGAGATCATGCCGGGCGTCATGCCGAAGATACTGAAGGTCATCCGCGATTTCGCGGGGGTGCCCATTATCGCCGGCGGCCTGCTGACTGATAAAAAAGACGTGATCGCGGCGCTCTCATCGGGGGCGGACGCTGTTTCCACAACCAACGCGTCGTTGTGGCGGATCTGACGGACAAGGGGATATGCCGGCGATTGGGCATATCCCCTTATCGATCCTTGTTAAAAAATAGACTTTTGTTTTTTGTTCTAAAAACGTTGCGCGGAGATGAAAAATGTGGTATCCTGATTATACGAAAAAATTCATAGCAGCCTGAGAGAAGAGAGAGGCAAGTGGAGATGGTTTTACACTGACCATCTGTCTTGACCTGTCTTTTTTTATTAACTGCTAAGAGATTCCACAAAGGGGGTTGCGAGGGTAATGAAAAATTTTGCCCACAGAGGATTTAGCGGACGCTATCCGGAAAACACAATGTTAGCATTCAGAAAGGCCATCGAGGCCGGAGCGGACGGCATTGAAAATGACGTTCAGTACACAAAAGACGGTGAACTGGTGGTGATCCACGATGAAACCGTAGACCGTACCACAGACGGCGTAGGATACGTCAGAGATTACACGTTAAAAGAGCTTCGTAAACTGGACGCTTCCTATATACATAAGGGACCGTACGGCGCGAATCCCATCCCGACGCTGAGAGAGTATTTTGAACTGCTCAAGGGGACCGGCGTTGTGACGAACATCGAGATCAAGAGCGGCAAATACGTTTATCCGGGCATCGAGCAGAAGATCTACGATCTGATGATGGAGATGGATATGAAAGATCAGGTATTCTTCTCATCTTTCAACCATTATTCCCTGCTCCGCATGAAAGCCATCGACAAGACCGTGAAGTGCGGATTCCTTGAAGGATCCTGGATCGTGAACGCGGGAGCTTACACAAAGGCTCAGGGCATCGAATGCTGGCATCCGCTCTACCGTACGCTGACGCCTGAAACGGTAAAAGAGCTGAAAGACAACGGCATTGAGATCAACACATGGACCGTGAACGACCGGGCATCGGTCAAAGCCATGATGGATCTGGGCGTAGATTCCGTGATCGGTAATTTCCCGGATATGGTCAAGGAGATCATCGAAAATAAATAAAAAAAGAGAGGGAGGCGCTGCCGGCAGCGGCGGCGCCTTTCTGCTATAGAAGCGGAAAGGAGACAAAAAAGATGTACGATATTATTATCATTGGTGCCGGAGTATCCGGCTGCGCCGCGGCCAGGGAATTATCCAGATATCAGGCGAATATCTGTGTCGTGGATAAGGAAGAGGACGTATGCGCCGGCACATCCAAAGCCAACAGCGCCATTGTTCACGCCGGTTTTGACGCGGCCGCGGGGTCTCTGATGGCGAAGCTGAACGTTCTGGGCAGCGAGATGATGGAAGATCTGTCAAAAGAGCTGGATTTCCCGTATAAGAGGAACGGCGCCCTTGTAGCCTGCACCCATGAAGAAGATATGGACAAACTCCAGGAACTGCTGGAGCGGGGCATCAAAAATGGCGTTAAAGATCTTCGTATCGTCGATAAGAAAGAAGCCCATGAGCTGGAGCCGAATCTTTCCGACAACGTAGTAGCGGCGCTTTACGCGCCCACCGGCGCGATCGTATGTCCTTTTGGCCTGACGATCGCCCTCGCTGAAAACGCTGCCACAAACGGCGTAGAATTTAAACTGAACACAGAAGTGACAGACATTGTAAGAAACGGTGAGAACTGGATCGTTAAGACCGATAAAGGCGATCTGGAGACGAAGGTCGTGGTCAACGCGGCCGGCGTTTACGCGGATACCTTCCACAACATGGTCAGCGCGGACAAGATCCACATCACGGCCCGTCGCGGCGATTACTGCCTGTTGGACAAAACAGCCGGAGACCATGTATCCCACACCGTATTCCAGCTTCCGGGCAAATACGGCAAGGGCGTCCTTGTTACGCCTACAGTCCACGGCAACCTGCTGGTCGGACCGACAGCCGTTGACGTGGAGGACAAGGAATCCACAGCGACCACCCGGGACGGCCTTGACGAGCTGACGAAGAAAGCGGGACAGGCTGTGGCCAATATCCCGATGCGCCAGGTCATCACTTCTTTCGCCGGCCTGCGGGCCCATGAAGACGGCCATGAGTTCATTATCGAAGAAGTCAAAGACGCGAAAGGCTTCGTCGATGTGGCCGGCATTGAATCACCGGGACTTTCCAGCGCCCCGGCCATCGGCGTGATGGTGAAAGATATCGTGGCGAAGATGCTGGATCTGAAAGAAGATCCGGATTTTGTACCTGTCCGCAAAGGCCTTCTGAATCCGTGGGAAATGGACAACGAAGAGCGGACGAAACTTATCAAAGAACAACCGGCGTACGGCAATATCATCTGCCGCTGCGAAATGGTCACGGAAGGCGAGATACTGGACGCGATCCATCGTCCGGTGGGCGCCAGATCCCTGGACGGCGTAAAACGCCGGACACGGGCGGGCATGGGCAGATGCCAGGCAGGCTTTTGCTCACCCAGGACCATGGAGATCCTTGCGAGAGAGCTGGGCATGGATATGGCGGATATCACGAAATGCGGCGGAGATTCCAAGTTTATCGTAGGAACGATCAAGGATAAGTTATAAGAAAGGATGGTACAATCACATGTTAACATATGATCTTGTCATTGTCGGCGGCGGCCCCGCGGGTCTTGCGGCAGCGGCTTCCGCGAAAAGAAACGGTATCGACAGCATCGTTATCCTTGAGAGGGAGCCCGAGCTGGGCGGCATTTTGAACCAGTGTATCCATAATGGTTTCGGCCTGCACACATTCAAAGAAGAACTGACAGGACCGGAATATGCCAGCCGTTTTATCGAGCAGGTAAAAGAACTGGGCATTGAGTATCGTCTGCATACCATGGTCGTGGATATCGACGCCTCCAAAAAAGTAACGGCCATGAACCGGGAAGACGGCTTGTTCGAGATCCAGGCCAAAGCGATCATATTGGCCATGGGCTGCCGGGAACGCCCGAGAGGCGCCCTGAACATTCCGGGTTATCGTCCGGCCGGTATTTATTCCGCGGGTACCGCTCAGCGTCTGGTCAACATTGAAGGCTATATGCCCGGGCGGAAGGTCGTTATCCTCGGTTCCGGCGATATCGGACTGATCATGGCCCGCCGTATGACGCTGGAAGGCGCCGAAGTCCAGGTCGTAGCGGAACTGATGCCTTACTCCGGCGGTCTGAAACGAAATATCGTACAGTGCCTGAACGACTTTGACATCCCGCTGAAACTGAGCCATACGGTCGTGGATATCCAGGGCAAGGAACGTGTCGAAGGCATCACGCTGGCTGAAGTGGACAATACCGGCAAACCGATCCCGGGAACAGAGGAACATTACGACTGCGATACCCTGCTCCTGTCCTGCGGCCTGATCCCGGAAAACGAACTTTCCAGAGGCATCGGCGTGGATATGGAACCGGTGACCAACGGACCGGCCGTAAATGAAAGCCTGGAGACAAGCGTGGACGGCGTGTTCGCCTGCGGCAACGTACTGCATGTACACGATCTGGTAGACTTCGTATCGGAAGAAGCCACCGTTGCCGGAAAGAACGCGGCCAAATATATCAAGAACGGCGGAAAGCACGACGAACCGTCCCATCCGGTCATCAAGATGAACCCCACAGGCGGCGTGCGCTATACGGTTCCGAAGACGATCAACGTGGACAATATGGACGACCAGATCACGGTACGTTTCCGTGTGGGCGGCGTATATAAAAACTGTTATGTGGCAACCTATTTTGATGACGAGCTGTTTAGCCGCCGGAAACGTCCGGTGGTAGCGCCGGGTGAAATGGAAGAAGTCAAACTGACGAAAGAAAAACTTCTCGCGCATCCGGACCTGAAACAGATTACCATTAAGATCGAGGAGGCGTAAGAGCATGGAAAAAAGAGAATTAACCTGTATTGGCTGCCCTCTTGGGTGCCAGATCACAGTGGAAATGGAAAACGGCGAAGTGATCAGCGTGACCGGGAATACATGCAAAAGAGGCGATGTTTACGCCCGTAAAGAAGTGACCGATCCCACGCGTATCGTGACCTCGATCGTGAACGTGGACGGCGGGACGATCCCCATGGTTTCCGTCAAGACCCGGTCGGATATCCCCAAGGGAAAGATCTTTGACTGCGCCAGAGCATTAAAAGGCGTCGCCGTTCAGGCACCGGTCCATATCGGAGACGTTATCGTTAAAGACGTGGCCGGGACAGGCGTGGACGTGATCGCTACGAAGAATGTGGAAGCAGCTGAATAAGAAAGCAAGAGGATAGGAGAATCAGAGTGGAGACAATTGCAGCGATCAGCGAATACTTACATACTTTCAGCATGCCGGTCATGTTGCTCCGGCTGGTGATGGCCGGTGTTTTAAGCGGCATCATCGGATACAGCCGAAGCGCGAAAGGCCGGGCAGCCGGATTCAAGACACATGTGCTTGTCTGCATCGGCTCGACACTTGTCATGTTGACATCACAGAACATCTATATAAACCTGGCTCATCAGACGGGCGACGTGGCCCGTATGTCGGCCCAGGTCATCGCCGGTATCGGTTTCCTCGGCACCGGAACGATCATGGTCACCGGCAGACGGGAGATCAAAGGTCTGACGACAGCGGCCGGTCTCTGGGCAAGCGCCTGCATCGGGCTTGCCTGCGGCATCGGTTTTTACAGCGGCGCGATCATAGCGGCAGTGATCATCATTGTATTATACAGACATATGCAGTGGGTCAACGACATGGCTCACTCCCATTCCCACGCCTGTGAACTGAGTGTGGAATTTGAAACGCGGAAAGATGTTTCTTCTTTCCTGAAAGTCCTGGAGGAAAACGGCTACCATATGCTGAATATGGGCATATCCACCATGGACGAAGAAGATGACGAGAATGTCATCCGGATGGACGTTTCCCTTGAGCTTGCTCCGGGGACGGAAAGACAGGAACTGTACAGGCTTCTGATGAAGCAGCGCAGCATCCTTTACGTGGATATGCACGGTTAAAGCGTTGCCGGGAAAAGACGTTTTAGATCCGGGATATCTTCAGCATATCCCAAGCACCAGTATATAGGAGAGAAATCGTGGAAATAATTGGAATGATCAATGATTATCTGCATGCGTTCAGCGCGCCGGTCGTTCTGATCCGCATGCTTTTGGCGCTGCTCTTGAGCGGTATCGTCGGATACAGCCGGAGTGTCAAGGGCCGCGCGGCCGGGTTTAAGACGTACGCGATCGTATGCGTGGGAGCTGCTCTGGTCATGCTGACCGGTCAGTTTATCTATCTTTATATGGAATACAACACAGGCGATATCGCCCGGCTTCCGGCCCAGGTCATCAATGGCGTCGGTTTCCTCGGCGCCGGTACGATCATGGTGACCGGGAAAAGGCGGGTCGTAAGGGGCCTGTCCACCGCAGCCGGCCTGTGGGTCTGCGCCTGTATCGGCCTGGCGGTGGGGAGCGGCTACTACAGCGGCGCGATCGTGACGACGATCATCGTATACATTGTGTACAAACATACACAGTGGATCAACGATATGGCCCATGAAAGCTCCACCACCTGTGAAGTCGTCGTGGAGTTCGTAGACAGGAAATATGTCGCTTCGTTCACGTCAGAGATCGAAGAAAGAGGCTTCAGAGTGCAGAATATGAGTATGTCCAAGGGAAGGGAAGACGGAAAGATCCGTCTGCTCGCTGTGCTGGAATTGCCCACGGGAATGGACAACCAGACGGTCTACACGTTGGCTGCCGGATTAAACGGCGTCGAAAGCGTGGAATTAAGATAAGACATCCAAAGGCCGCCGGGCTTTTCGCCTCCATATCCGGAGGGAAAAGCCGGGCGGCCTGTTTGATTTTTGATGCCGGCGCCGGATGGAGTCTTGACTTTTCATCCCATGTCGCATACAATAAAGAACATAGGCAAATGTGATGATAAAGAGGAGTAAGGATATATCTTCCAAGAGAGGGCGGCCCGCCGGCTGAAAGGCAGCCCGGAGCTCTGTATCCCGAAGGTAGCTTTTGAACAGGGCAGGGGAACGGACAGGTTCCAAGTACTTTGTCACGGGTTGTCCCGTTACAGACAGCTAAAGATACAGACCGGGCTTCCGGCCTGTAAGTAAGGTGGTACCGCGGACTTTCGCCCTTATACGGGCGGAAGTTTTTTTATTCCGCGAATATCCCTCCGGGATCTTCACCGGATAAAAAGATAACAGGAATTTCTGAGGAGGTAGAACATGAATCTGGAAAAGACATACGATCCGGCCGCCATTGAAGGCAAGCTTTACAAAAAGTGGTTGGACAAAAAGTATTTCCACGCGGAAGTGGATAAGAGCAAAAAACCGTTTACCATCGTCATCCCGCCGCCCAACATCACCGGACAGCTCCATATGGGCCATGCCCTGGACAATACGCTGCAGGATATCCTGATCCGGTTTAAACGCATGCAGGGGTATAACGCCCTGTGGCAGCCGGGGACCGACCACGCCAGCATCGCCACGGAAGTCAAGATCATCGAGAAACTGAAAGAAGAAGGGCTCAGCAAGGAAGACCTGGGACGGGACGTGTTCCTTGAAAAAGCCTGGGACTGGAAAAAAGAGTACGGCGGACGCATCATCAGCCAGCTTAAAAAACTGGGTTCATCCTGCGACTGGGACAGAGAACGGTTCACCATGGATGAGGGCTGCAACAAAGCCGTCGAGGAAGTTTTTGTCAAGCTTTATGAAAAAGGACTGATCTACAAAGGCAACCGGATCATCAACTGGTGCCCGGTGTGCAAGACCACGATCTCCGACGCGGAAGTGGTCTATGAAGAACAGGCCGGACATTTCTGGCACATCCATTATCCGGTGGTAGGCTCCGATGAAAAGGTGGAGATCGCCACGACCCGTCCGGAGACCATGCTGGGCGATACGGCGATCGCGGTCCATCCGGACGATCCCCGCTATCAGCATCTGATCGGCCGGAAGGTGCTGCTTCCCATCGTCGGGAAAGAGATACCGGTTGTCGCCGATGCTTATGTGGATATGGAGTTTGGGACCGGAGTGGTAAAGATCACGCCGGCGCATGACCCGAACGATTTTGAAGTGGGCAAACGGCACGGACTGGAAGAGATCAACGTGCTCAACGACGACGGCACGATCAATGAAAACGGCGGCAAATACGCCGGCATGGACCGTTACGAAGCCCGGAAAGCCATCGTGGAAGAACTGGACAGACAGGGACTGCTTGTAAGAGTGGAAGATCACAGCCATAACGTGGGCATCCATGACCGCTGCCATACGACGGTGGAGCCCATGATCAAACAGCAGTGGTTCGTGAAGATGGACGAGCTGGCGAAGCCGGCCATTGACGCGCTGAAAAACGGCGAGCTGAAGTTTGTTCCGGAAAGGTTTGACAAGACCTACCTGCACTGGCTGGAAAATATCCGCGACTGGTGTATCTCCAGGCAGCTGTGGTGGGGACACCGGATACCGGCCTATTATTGTCAGGATTGCGGCCATATCATGGTGGCCCGTCATACAGAAGCGCCCCATGTGTGCGAAAAATGCGGATCCGCCCATATCGTCCAGGATGAGGATACGCTGGATACCTGGTTTTCGTCGGCGCTGTGGCCCTTCTCCACGCTGGGCTGGCCGGATAAGACGCCGGAGCTGGATTATTTCTATCCGACCGACGTGCTGGTGACCGGATATGATATCATCTTTTTCTGGGTCATAAGAATGGTCTTTTCCGGCATCGAGCATATGGGCAAGGTGCCTTTCCATACCGTGCTGATCCACGGCCTCGTGCGCGACAGCCAGGGGCGGAAGATGAGCAAATCGCTGGGCAACGGCATCGACCCGCTGGAAGTCATCGACAAATACGGCGCGGACGCCCTGCGTTTCACGCTGATCACCGGGAACGCGCCGGGCAACGATATGCGTTTTTACTGGGAACGGGTGGAAGCCAGCCGGAATTTCGCCAATAAGGTATGGAACGCTTCCCGGTTCATCCTGATGAACTTTGACCAGGCGGCCGAAGAAGGGTTGTCCACAGACGACGTGACGACAGACGACCTGACCCAGGCGGACAAGTGGATCTTATCCAAAGCCAATACACTGGCGCGGGACGTGACCGCCAACATGGAAAAATATGAGCTGGGCATCGCGGTGCAGAAACTGAACGACTTCATCTGGGAAGAATTCTGCGACTGGTACATCGAGATGGTGAAGCCCCGTCTGTACAACAAGGAAGACACGACCCGGGCCGCGGCGCTGTGGACGTTAAAGACCGTGCTCATCCAGTGTCTGAAGCTGCTCCATCCCTATATGCCCTTCATCACGGAAGAAATCTTCTGTACGGTCCAGGATAAGGAAGAGTCGATCATGGTCTCTTCCTGGCCCAAATACCGGCCGGAATGGGATTTTAACGCGGACGAAGAGGCCGTTGAGCGGATCAAAGAAGCGGTCCGGGCCATCCGCAACGTGCGCGCCGAGATGAACGTGCCGCCCAGCAAAAAAGTCCGGGCCATCGTCGTGTCGGAGGACGCGCGCGTCCGGAAGATATTTGAAGACGGCAAAGTCTTTTTCGCCACGCTGGCCAAAGCGGGAGACGTATACGTAAAGGCGGACGAAACCGGCATTGACGCGGACGCGGTTTCCGCTGTGCTCCAGGGAGCGGCGGTCTACCTGCCGTTTAAGGAACTGGTGGATGTGGAAAAGGAAAAAGAACGTCTGGGCAAAGAAAAAGAAAGACTGGGCAAAGAAATCGGCCGGGCTTCCGGCATGCTGTCCAATCCCAATTTCGTGAGCAAGGCCCCGGAGGCCAAGATCGCGGCGGAACGGGAAAAACTGGAAAAATACACACAGATGCTCAGTCAGGTCAACGAACGTCTGGAGCGTTTGATGCGGTCATGACGATAAAAGAAGCGACAGATTATTTATATAAGATACCCCGGTTCGCCAGGACCGGGGGTCTTTCTATGACGGCCCGACGGCTGGAAAGGCTGGGAAATCCCCAGGAAACGTTTAAATATATCCATGTGGCCGGGACCAACGGGAAGGGTTCGGTCTGCGCCTATCTGGAACAGTGCCTCCGGGAAGCCGGTTTTAAGACCGGCCTGTTCACATCGCCTCACCTTGTCCGGATCAATGAGCGGATACAGATCGACAGGAAAGAAGTGGACGATGAAGCGTTTGTCCGGGCGTTTCAAAAAGTAAAACGGCTGGTGGACGATCAGGCGGCGGAGGGGATCGCCCATCCCACCTTTTTTGAATTTATCTATCTGATGGCCATGGTCCTGTTCGCCGAAAACCATATCGAGTACGGCGTGATCGAAACCGGGCTGGGCGGAAGGATGGATCTGACCAACGTGATCCGCCGGCCGTATCTGACGGTCATCACGTCCATCGGGCGGGATCATACAGCCATACTGGGCGATACCCTCCCGCTGATCGCCGGAGAGAAGGCGGGCATCATCAAGCCGCAAGTCCCCCTGGTCTATCTGGACGGAGGGGCGGAGTCGGCCGACGTGATCCGGGAGAGGGCCGCCAGCCTGAACGCGCCCGCGTTTCCCGTAAAAAAAGACCAGATCGGCGATATACATTTTCGCGGGGAAAAGATCCGGTTCGTTTTCCGGTGTCCAGATGAGGAAAAATATGATATAATCTTAAATACCAACGGCATATACCAGACCGAAAACGCGGGCATCGCCCTTTCGGCCATGCGCGTCTTAAAAGACCGGGATCCGGTTTTGGGACGCATGTCGCCGGACGCGTTTCGCCGTCTTGTCACCGGAGCCCTTGGTCGGGCCGGATGGGCCGGACGCATGGAAAAGCTGGCGGACCGGATCTATGTGGACGGCGCCCATAATGACGACGGCGTCCGACGGCTTTCGGAAACTCTGGAGACGGCGTTTAAAGGCCGTCCGCTCATCCTGGTGTTCGCCGTGGCGGAAGACAAGGATTATCAGCAGATGGCCGCCCATCTTTCAAAACTGACCGGCCTGCGCCGGATCATCGTCACCGAGCTGGACAACGGCAGGCGGCGGGACTACCATGAAGTCATGGACGATTTTTCACGAAAGTGGCATGGAAAAATATCCGGCACATATAATGTAAATGAGGCCATCCGGACGGCCATGGATCTGATGGGCCCGGAAGACGTGCTGATATGTACAGGTTCCCTTTATCTCGCAGGACATGTAAAGGAAATGCTGGGAGGAATTTAGATGATCAACTTTGATGAAGAATTAAAAAAATACAAACCGAGCCTGGAGATCGATCAGGCGGAGGACGCGATCAACGGAAACGATCTGAGGGACGTGATCGACATCGTGGAGGAGCTTCTGCGTGAAGTCAAGACAACGCCCGGACGGGGCCGGAGTATTTAGGAGGCGCCTATGAATTGTCCAAGATGCCATACTCCTCTTGAAAATACATATCGCTGCCCCCGCTGCCATTACGAAGATCCCACGATGCGCCGTATCCTGTTCGCGGCCAATTACCATTACAATCAGGGACTTTACAAGGCCAGGGTCCGGGATCTGAGCGGCGCCGCGGCTTCCTTGCGCATGAGCCTGAAATATAATAAACGCCAGACCAACGCGAGGAATCTTTTGGGGCTCGTTTATTATCAGATGGGCGAGATCGTGGACGCCCTCAGCGAATGGGTCATCAGCGTCCATTTTCAGAGCCAGGGGAACGTGGCCCGGAATTATATCCGGAAAGTCCAGAATAACCCGGGCAAACTCCAGGTGATCAACGAAACGATCCAGAAATACAACCTGGCGCTGCGCTATCTGGAAGAAGGCAGTCAGGATCTGGCCGTCATCGAACTGAAAAAGGTGGTCAACTTAAACCCCAATCTTATACGGGCGTATCAGCTCCTGGGGCTTTTATACATGCGGCACAAACAATACGCCGCCGCCAGGAAGGTCCTGTCCCGGGCCCTTAAGATGGACCGGAACAATATCACCACCGTGCGGTATATGAACGAACTGGCGGAGATCACCGGACAGAAAGGGCGCAGACGCCGGCCGGTGGAAGGCCAGAAAACGGTCCAGATCAAAGATCCGAATCCCATTGTCATTGAACGGAGCAAAGGCGGCTATTCCGATTTTAATACAGGAACCCTTTCCTTCGTCAATATCCTGATCGGCCTGATCATCGGCGCGGCGGTCGTCGGCCTGCTTTTGGTGCCGTCCATGCGGCGGATGAACCGGATGGAATATAACCAGGCGGTCACCGAATACAGCAGCCAGATCTCTGACAGGAACGAGCAGATCACCCGTCTCCAGTCCCAGGTCGACGCACTGACCCAGGAAAACGACCAGTTAAAGAACAGCGGCGGCGACGCCGTTTCCGCCCAGACCCGTTCCGCGGCGGACGAAGCGCTTTTGCAGGCCGTAAAAGCCTATATGGCCAACGATTATTCCACAGCCGGGCTGACGGCGGCGGATATTGACGCTTCCGCCCTGACAGACGAGAACAGTCGGGATATCTACGATTATCTGGTGAACCGGACGAAAGACGTGGTAGCCGATACGCTGTTTGCCGACGCCCAGACCTATTATGAGGACAAGGACTATATGAACGCGGCCGCTTCCTATAAACGGTATCTGGTCTTCGTTCCGGATTCGGACGAAGCCCTCTATTACCTGGGACGGACTTATCAGAACCTGACCGATTTTGAGAATGCCCGGACCTGTTATGAACAGGTCATCG